>JAHEGP010000186.1 GCA_024645065.1 Cellvibrionales bacterium
GGCCAAGGTTATAGGACGTTGCCCTGATCGAGTTGATAGCGGGTTGGGAGTCGATATTCTCCTGACAAGCCGCCAACAAAAGCAGGCAGAAAATCGAGGCCAGTACATTAGCCGATGGATTGTTGCAACGTTTCATAGACAGCTCCCCTGCCCCGTGAATTGCCGCGTTTCCTTAAAGTTCAGTCCTTGGATTTGGCTTTGGCTTTGGCAAGGCCGGTGAAAAAACCCTGAAATTTCTCCATCGCCTGCAGGCCGACCGGAAAGAAATTTTCCATCAGTGCCTGGGGGTCATTCATGTCGTCGATCGTTGATTC
Organism: Cellvibrionales bacterium; assembly: GCA_024645065.1. GTDB lineage: Bacteria > Pseudomonadota > Gammaproteobacteria > Pseudomonadales > JAHEGP01 > JAHEGP01. Next base: position 315 of record JAHEGP010000186.1, read on the forward strand.
CATCTTGGCCTGCACTTTCTGCAACAGGGCCGCTTGCATCGGCTCCAGATCCGGAAGGCCCAGCATTTGTCGCGCTTCTTGTGGGGTCAGGTCCATTTCAACTGTGACTTTCATATCATTATCCTTATTGGGTTATTATCTATCCGCTTGTATAACTGATGCCCCGTCGCTTGTCCAGTTCGAGTGCGAGGTGCAGGATCTTGAACCCGTGGAGTACCGTTATGAAGGAAGGCAAACGCAACTCACATGCAAAACTGCTAAGGACTTTATGTGCCGTCGGCATGGCTCTGTGTGCCACTGTCGCCCATGCCAAAAACCAACAACCGCCACGCCTGGTCTTGCAGGTGACCGTAGATGCATTGCGCGGCGACATGCCACAGCGGCTTCTGCCCAACATGGGTAAAGGCGGGTTTCGCTACCTGTTTGATAACGGTGTGCACTACAGTAATGCCCACTATGAACATGCCAACACCGAGACCATTGTCGGCCATAGCTCGCTGGCAACCGGCACCACACCCGCGCTGCACGGCATGATAGGTAACGTCTGGTTCGACAAGGCAGCCGGCCGCTTGGTGTATAACGTCGAGGATGAACGCTACCACTTGCTCAGCAAAGATGCCGATGTCGACAAAAGCACGGAGCTGGACCCCACCCAGCGCGTTGCGACGGCCGATGGACGCTCGCCACGGGCGCTGCTCACTTCAACGTTCAGCGACGAACTGGCGTACGCCTACAACGGCGCTGCCAGGATCTTCGCCGTGTCGGTCAAGGACCGCGGCGCTATTCCCCTGGCGGGACAGACCGGCAAGGCTTTCTGGTTTTCCAAGGCTGCCGGACAGTTCATCACCAGTAGTTATTATTACCCGCGTTTTCCGCAATGGGTGATGAGTTGGAACAACTCCGACCCTCTCGCTCAATACCGCGGCCAATCATGGGAACTGCTAAAGCCGCAGCAGGATTACCTTTTCAGCCAACAGGACGAACAAGCCTGGGAGACCAACTTCCCCGGCTACGGCATTACTTTTCCGCATCCCTGGGGTGGTGCCGCTGACGACAAGTACTTCACCACCAAGCTTACCCTGGGGCCGGCGGGCGACCAGTTGGTGCTGGAATTTGCCAAGACGCTCATTGCGAGCGAAGACCTGGGTCAGGACGCCGTGCCAGACTACCTGTCTGTGAGTTTCTCATCCAACGATTATGTCAATCACCTGTTCGGATCCTCCAGTCTGGAAGCGGAAGATGTACTGCTGCAACTGGATCGCACACTGGCGGACCTGTTCAGCTACATCGACAAAACCGTTGGACTCAAGCACACCCTGATCGTGCTGTCAGCCGACCACGGAACACCGGATGCTCCGCCTTACCTGAACCAGAGCGGTGACCAGAACGCGAGCTACTACGATATGGCTGCCTGCATGCAAACTGTCGACGCCGGGGTGGCCCAGGCATTTGGCGATGCCCAGGGTTTGCTGGGAGAATTCTCCCATCCCTACATCTACCTCGACCAGGCCGTGATAAAAGCGCAAAAGCTCGACAAAAAGGCGGTGGCGCAGCTTGCTGCAAGCCTGGTCGAGCAATGCCAGGGCATCAGCGCCGCGATCGTCACCGCAGGCACAGGGGAAACGTCATCCCTCAACCCGGTGGTGGAGAAGCGTGTGTGGAACAACTACAACCCCCGGCGTTCCGGCGATATACACGTCGTTTTGGATAGCAATGTCTACGTGAATGACTTCGACGGACTGATGGTCGCCGCGACCCATGGCTCGCCCTGGAACTACGATACGTTCGTGCCGGTATTTTTCGCCGGATATGGCCTGACAAAAGAGAGCGTGAGCCGTCGGGTGACACCCTACGATATCGCGCCAACCCTGTCCGCGCTGCTTGGTATCAAGCCACCTTCCGGTAGCGTGGGCAACCCCCTCGATGAGGTGCTGGCGCGCTAGGCAAGGGACTGCCCCGGCGAACCCGGATTATTGGCTTTGGGTTGGGGTTCTGCCAGCCGTCAGTGCTGTTCTTGCGCCAGGATATCAGCCTCAACCTGGCGCAATACAGCCTCCAGCAAAAGATCCCGGGGGTAGTCATTCTTGTCCAGCCCGAGGCGACCGAGCCACTGGTGATCACGCACGATCGGCACCGCCACCGCCAGGTGATCAGCCTTGATATAAGCCAACAAGGTACTGCCGGGAATGATCTGGTCACTATAGATCAACTGCGAATCGTTGCGCGCATCAGTCTTGCTGAGAATTTTATAACTGGGCTTCAACGCATTGGAGATGTGTTCTTCACCGGGCAAGGAAACCACTGAATAATAACGAGTTCCCTGGGGCAGAGGATTGTCCGCAAACCACTGCCGGCGCACCGCGGGCTTTAGCGATTCAAGGGCGCCATGATCTGCTGTCACGCAATCCTTTCCCGGCACCAGGTTATAGGCGTCCAGCAGTAAATCGGGCGTGGTGTCTGCCAGGGGCGTTCCCCACACGGCGCCAGCGACACTGACCACGGCAAGGGTTTGCTGCTGGATCCGGGGAAAAGCTACCAGCGCTTCCAGCACATCAGGCAATCCCTTGGAGTAGCCGATAAATATCAACTTGCGATCATTTTCCAGCAATTGGTTGCGGATCATATGCCGGTATATGAGCTGCGCATTGCGACCACTGCTGGAGAGCCCTTCGATCTCGGGGCTGGTTGCCCTGTATCCCAGGGAACTCAAATGCTTCTGACCAGCCGTGCCGCCAACGAACTCGGCAATGCAATCCCAGCCCAGTCCGGGCACCAAAACAATAGCCACGTTGGCCAGGCGAGGAACGCTGTAATCGATGGGCGTTTTAGCCAACAGCGCCTCACCCGGCGGTATCAATAACGATTCCTGACAGGGCCGATAAGCGGGGGTATCGGCGCCATACTGTTGATTGAGCTGGCAGAACAGTTGCCAGAAAGCCTTGCGCCCATCGTTGACCGCAAGACTTGCCGGAAGATCGGCAACGGCGTCTTCAGTGGCGGGAACCGCCGGCTTGCTGCCACAGCCCGCTAGCCAAAAAGTCATCGCGAGAAACATCAGGAAGTCGCGTCTTCGCATCTGCAATAGCCTCTTGCAAAGTCGATGTGATAACCAGCTGGACCGGGAGCGTACCAAATACCTGTGTCTATACAAATCAGTTGCCATTCATAGTCGGCCCGGTACTGCCGGGAACCAGCTCAGCGATCGATTCGAGCAGCTTGCCAACCCCGGGTGGCGGCTGACCCGGGAGCAGGCATCGGGGGAGCGAGGCAAGCACCAGGCGATGGCCCGAGAAATGGAGTAAACCGGGAATGGCATCGCTTGTGCTTCGGGGCTACTCATTCCTGACCACCTCCAGCCGCAGGGAAGCCCGGGTCATACCAATGAATGCCGTGCGCCGACGCTGTTCCAGCTCGGCGCCTTCTGACAAATCCATATCGACCAGGATCACTGCCGGTGACTGCTGGCCCTGGAAGCGCGCAACGCTGGTAAAACGCATGTCACCGGGGCTGTACAAACGCTCACCGTCGCGGTCGTAAACCCCGGTAAACTGGCGCATGGGACAGCCCCCCAGCACCTCGACGCCATGAAAGACCGAATCCCTGGTGATGCCGCAGGTCAGGATGACGATGTCCGCGGGCGCCAGCCCCTGGCGCAGCAGACCCTTGACGGTCTTGTCGACCACGGCCAGCTGGGCCCTGGCATTGGCCACACGGTATTCCTTCACGTCGAGCCCGATGATGCCGTTGCGCGGCTCGAATTCGAATTCGGGAAATAAACCGTTGATATAGCGGGCGATGCGATACGGCGAGCGATAATTGTCCCTGGCGTAGTAGGTGACGGTGATGCCATCGGGATTGCCCTGCCCCATGCGGTTGCTGCGGGTCTGATCCTCCAGCCACAAAACCTCTGCATCGTTTTGCAAAAAGCATTCCTTCAGCAACAGCCACCAGAGCTCCTCGAATTCCTGGGCCTCGTCGATAATCAGGGTATCAAAGCGCTCGGAGCTGCCAAGCTCCAGACCCAGCATCTGCTCGGTCACTTCCGTCCAGAAGCCGGGTTCCTCCTGGCGACTGAAGTCCACCTCGAGACCGTGTGAGCGCAGTAGCCGGCGACAGAAACCATGCCAGGAGTTGATTGTGCCCCCCGGCGGCAATTGCTGTCTCAGCATCTCGGCCAGGGGTCGATTGAAACACAGTAACAGGGTGCGCCTGCCCGCCTCGAGGCTGCGCGCATACCGGTGCGAGGCCAGCAGCGACTTACCGCAGCCTGCGGTACCCACCACCCGCAGGCGGAAGGGTTCGAAATGCAGGTTGTCGATAAAATTGACCAGGCCCTCCGACAGGCGCACGAAGCGCTCGTCGAGGCGGCGGCGACGCGAATGGATATCCGGCACCAGGTGAAACGTGTGCTGGAAAAATTCATTCACCTTGTCCTGCACATAGGGCTCGGGACGGCCAGGTCCCAGCACCTGTTCGATCCGTTTGGGCAACTCGTCAGCGCCACTCCCGTCCACTATCCGCGACCGCTCGAGGGCTGCAGCGGTGAGCTGCCTGACCTTGTGGTCCGGACAATACACCATATAGTCGATGGACAGCCTCAACTTGCCGCCATACTGGGCGCGGAACTTCTCGATGATGTGGTCCCGGGAGCGCACCACCTGGTCGACCGGATTTTTCTGTCGATCACCGTAGGATTTGACCAACTCGCCATCGATCTCATCCAGCCTGCCGTTCTTCTGCTCGATCAGCAGAATGTCCCCCGCCCGGTTGACCACGACGAAATCGACCTCGCCGAACACCGTGTATTTCTCGTAGGAACGGCTCCAGTGGACGCTGTGAAACACGGTATAGTCCTGGCTCAACTGCCCTTTCAGCAGGGAGAGGGTTTCCAGCTCACGGCTGTGAAGTCCGGCCTCCTCTGCGGGCGAAACATCGGCAGGAACAATACGGGCCATAGCCAGAGATACCTCCTCGGGTGCAATTGAGCCAGCGGGTTGGGAAAACCGCCCCGGCGACGATCCTCCTCGGCCCATAGTAACGGTGATGACCCTTTGTTGGAACCGCGCACTCCGCCCTGCAGAAAAACGCGCCCGCATGGCAAGGGCCCGGCGCAAGCCTGCCTGTTGCCGGCCATCGGATTGCCAACCATCGGATTGCCGGCGGGAATTAACGGGGTGGAATTGGCACCAGGGAGTGACGGGCTTTGGCGTAAATGTCGACTTCCGCGAAAATACACTTTATGCTAATCGAATTAATCCTGCCGTCGCTTATCTTATAATAGCGTTGATTATCTAACATGCGCTGCGGTGGGAAAGATGACCCGACGCTACCACGTATCGACGATTGCCTGAGGCCATTTTACTATGTCCAAGACCCTTGTGCGCTACTCCAGAATTCTGGAAATCGTCGGCGATATCATCAAGGTCGAAGTGCCCCAAAGCGCCTCTGCTGAAGACACCGCGGCCAGATTCGGCGACCTGGCCGTGGTCGAACGGCAAGATGGCGAGCAATCGCTGGCCCAGATCATCTCAATCAATCGCAGTACGGTGTCGCTGCAGGTCTACCAGGGCACCAAGGGGCTTTCTACCGGCGCCTCGGTGAGATTCCTCGGCCACCCGATGCTGGTGACCTATTCCGAGAATATCCTGGGACGCACTTTCAACGGTGCAGGAGAACCCATGGACAATGGACCCAGCCTGGAGGAGGACGCCAAAATCCCAATCGGCGGGCCTTCTGTCAACCCCATGAAGCGGGCGCTGGCATCGAAGCTGATACGCACCGACGTCCCCATGATAGACGTCTTCAACTGCCTGGTCGAAAGCCAGAAAATTCCGATTTTTTCAGTCTCCGGCGAGCCCTTCAACCCGTTTCTCGCTCGCATCGGCATCCAGGCCGATGCCGATGTGGTCATATTCGGTGGCCTTGGCCTTATCTTCGACGACTATCACTTTTTCCGCACCGCCTTCGAGGACGCCGGGGTGTTCTCGCGCACGGTGATGTTCGTCAACCAGGCGTCCGACCCCATCGTGGAGCGTATGCTGGTGCCC
>JAHEGP010000187.1 GCA_024645065.1 Cellvibrionales bacterium
CATAATCTGCTCAGCTTAAAAAATAAACTAAGTAAATATGTTAGAACGGCGCGCCCCGCCACGCGCTGTGGCCATACAGGCTGGCAGTGCTGCATTGCCTGCCTATTCGCCGTATCATTAGCTGAGGTACTCCCACCGGGATAATGAGGGCACAAGATGAAACTGGGACTACTGCTGGGCTATTCCGGCCGCGAGATACATATTCCCTTCGACCTGATAAAGCAGGCCGAAACCACCGGATTCGATTCCGTCTGGGTTGCCGAAGCCTATGGCAATGACACCGTTACAGCCGCCAGCTATATCCTGAGCCGGACCGAGAGCATCAAGGTCGGCACGGCCATCATGCAGGTGCCGGCACGCACCCCGGCGAACTGCGCCATGACGGCGATGTCCTTGTCACAGCTGTCCGGCGGGCGCTTTATTCTCGGTCTAGGGGCATCTGGCCCACAGGTTGTCGAGGGTTGGCATGGCCAGCCCTATGCCAAACCAGTCACCCGGATCAAGGAATACATCGAGATCGTCAAAAAGATCATGGCCCGCGAGGGGCCGGTCAGCTTCGACGGTGAATGCTATCAGCTACCCTACCGTGGCCCCGGGGCAACTGGCCTGGGCAAGCCCCTGAAGAGCATATTGTCGGCGGATACCAGCATACCCATCTACACCGCATCCTTCACACCTGCCGGTTATCGCGCCAGCGGCGAAGTTGCAGACGGCGCGATCCCGGCCTTTATCAGTCCGGCAAAGCTGGACACCATCGTCCCCTCGCTGGAGCAGGGCTTTGCCAAAGCGGGCACGGCCAGGTCGTTCGAAAACTTCGATATCGCGCCTTTTGTACTGGTGTCCATGGGTGACGACATCAACCAATGCCGCGAGGGCACCCGCCAAATGCTGGCGCTATACCTTGGCGGCATGGGTGCGCGGGACAAGAACTTCTACAATGACTATGCCAAAAAGCTTGGCTACGGTGAGGCCGCGGCGAAGATTCAGGACCTGTACCTGAGTGGCAAAAAGGACGCGGCGGCGGCGGCCGTACCCGACGAATTGATCGATGAGATATCCCTGGTGGGTACCGCGCAGCAAATTGCCGACCGTGCCCAGGCATGGAAAGCATCCGGCAAGATCAAAACCATGATTATGGCCATCAGCCAGCCCGAGGTCCTCCCGGTTGTGGCAGAGGCCTTCAATGGCTAGCGCGGATGCCACCCCTAAAGGCGGTTCAAAGCCACCCGGGGCAGGTTCGCCTGGCGGCCCAAAGGCACCCGATATCAAGCGCCGGCGGAACCCGTCTGCCGGGTCACGATAACAATGTTGCCAAGCAGGGTTTTGTGTACCGGGCACTTGTCGGCGATTTCTACCAGACGCTGACGCTGCTCGGGCGTCAAATTGCCCTTCAACACCAGCTCACGCTCCACCAATTCAACCCGGGCGTTAGTCTGGTCACAGTGCTCGCAATCGGCACCGTGCTGGCGCGAATGGCGCAGACTGACGCTGACGTCGTCCAGCGGGATCTTCTTGCGATTGGCGTACATGCGCAAGGTCATGGAGGTGCAGGCACCTAATGCCGCCAGCAGATGCTCGTAGGGATCCGGACCGAGGTTATCGCCCCCCATCGCAACCGGCTCGTCGGCATACCAGTGGTGATGGTCGGTGCTCACCACGCGCGTGAAGCGACGGTTGTACTCGGCAACCTCAAGCTCACCCTTGGGGACTTCGCTCTCGCCCTTAACCAGCATTTTTCGCGCAGGGAGGTATTTTTCCGACCAGGCGGCAATGACCCGGGCCGCGTAGGCTGCATCGGACTTGTCAGTGAGCAGGTGATCAGCGTTGTCGAGACTGACAAAACTCTTGGGATGCCGGGCGCGCCGGTAAATAGCCTCGGCCTGGGTGATGGATACCATCTCATCCATGGGTGAATGCAGTATCAACAGCGGTTTACGCAGTTGCTCGATATCATCCTGCTCCTTTGCCAGATCATCGAGAAACTGGCGCTTGATGGTAAAGGAGCGCCCGGCCAGTTCCACATTCACCGCGCCCAGAGTCTCGATATCTTCGATGTGAGAGGCGAAATGCCGGGTGATATGCGAGGCGTCTGCCGGCGCTCCGATAGTAACGACCGCCTGCACCTCATCCATTTGATGCGCCGCGGACAATACTGCGCGTCCTCCGAGGCTGTGACCAACCAACAAGATCGGCGCCTGGTAATGCTGGCGCAGGAAGTCTGCTGCCGCCATTAGGTCCTCGACATTGGAAGAGAAGTTGGCATTGGCGAAATCGCCTTCACTGTTGCCAAGGCCGGTAAAGTCGAAGCGCAATACCGCGAAACCCAATTCAACCAGCTGGCGAGAAATACGCGCCGCTGCGATCGCATCCTTACCGCAGGTAAAACAATGGGCAAAAATTGCATAACCACGGGTATTGTACTGGGGACTTTGCAATAAGCCCGCCAGCTGTACCCCGTTACTTTCGAACGCGACCTTGCTGCGAATATCAGTCATTCAACACTCCTTATTATTGGTATTGGAACCTGTGCCGTCGGACATCATAAACGATATTGTTTGCTCGACTACAGCCCCCCGGACCGAGGCGTCTCCAACCCTCGTTTCCCAGTGGCGCCGGGAACCCTGATAACATATAGTGGCACGACATAATCACAACATAACACGGGGTTATCGCACACATGAAAGTTCTCGCAACGGCTATCAGCCTAAGCCTTGTTTCCATCGGCGCCGGGGCATCCGGCAGTTCAGCCTACACCGGTATGTACGTCTTCGGGGATAGCCTGTTCGATACCGGGCAATTCGGTGTTCGCTTCACCAACCGGGTTGGGCCGGACTACCAGAACTCCGAATTTGGCCCGGTATCTCCCGATCTGGTAGCCAGCGGCCTGGGCCTTGCGGTACCCACTGCCTCGCGCTTCGGCGGAACCAACTATGCGGTTGGCAGCAACCGATCCATCGACACCCTGAATTCCATCGCCGCTGCAACCACCTATACCCAGGCATACTCGATCGGCGCAGAGCCCGATGGTCGCGACCACGTGTTCAACTCCCTGTCTTACAATTTGAGCCTGGCGGGACAGGATTTGGACACCAACGCCCTCTACCTGCTTGACGGCGGCGGTAACGACCTGGGCGATGGCCTGGTTCTCAACGATCAGCAAGCCGGGGTAGTTGCCGGCAATATGGTGAACGCGGCACTGGCACTGCAGCAGCGTGGCGCCAAATATGTGGTCATTACCAATATTCCTGACTTCGGCCTGGCACCGGCGGGTGTCGCTTTCGCCGACTTAGCCAGCCTTCTATCCGGTAGTGTCAACCGCCAGATCAACGAGCAACTCGGCTCCGCCAATGTGCTGATTTTCGATGCCTACACGATGCTGCGGGAAGTCGCCGCCAGCCCATCCGATTTCGGCTTCAATCTCAGCAGTGAGGAGTTCAGCCGCTCCTGCTTCGCCAGCGACGAGGCCGACTGCCAGGGCGCCAATAGCGCCGCCAGGATCGACGGAAGCAGTCCGGACCCGGACCAGTTTATGTTCAACGACCTCAAGCACCCGACGACCATCGGCCAGACCATCACTGCCGACTACCTGCTGTCGGTTCTCAAAGCGCCCGGCGAGATTTCACTGTTACCCTATATGGGCATTGACGATATGCAGGCCCAGTGGCGCTCCGCAGCGCCGGTCATGCGGTCCAACCGCTGGAATAATCGTACCGACGTTGGCGATTTCACGATCTGGGGAGGGTACAACGCCAGCGACAACGAGCGCGATACCGCCTACGGCGACACCGGCAGCAACGAGGCCGACCAGTACGCCATCGGCTTCAATTACCGCTTCAGTGACGCCTTTTACCTCGGCGGCTTGGTGAGCCGCGCCGACAACGCGCTGGACTTCGACAACAGCGCTTCGAAATACGATATGGAAAGCCTCGGGTTCTCGCTGCTGGGCGGCTTCAGGGGCGATCACTGGTTTGCCGAGGGCATGCTCAGCTACGCCGGACTGGATTACGACGACCTGAACCGCAGCTTTAGCCTCGGCCCGGTCAATCGCCGCACCGAAACCGCCAGCACCGACGGCCAGAGCATGGGCGTTATGGTGAACGCCGGTTACAACGTATTGGACAGCGAAAGCTCGCTTCGGCTTGGCCCCCAGGTGGGTTACGAATACCTGCGGGTCGACGTCGATGGCTACCGCGAGGACGGCAGCGACGTCACCGCACTGAATGTCGATGACCAGGATGTGAGCTCCAGTGTGTTGAGCATCGGCGGGTTCGCCAGTCTCGACCTCGGCTTTTGCGACTGCGAGCTGTACGGCGATGCCGTCTATCGCAAGGAGGGCAGCACCGACGCCAACGACCCGAGCATCGGGATGGTATCGGTGGCAGGCAACATGGCTAGCCTCCCCGGCTACCAGATTGAAAACGACGACAGCTGGCGCTGGAACGTCGGCCTGGCCGCCAATGTCACGCCGGCGCTGCATTTCAATATCAGCGCCGGTGGCGAGGACAGCGACGGCCAGTCCGACTTCTGGTACGGCGCTGAAATCGGTTACAGCTTCTAGGATTCTGTCGGACTTGGGGGTTCGTAGCGAGGCGAGTGGGAAAGCGAGTACATTTTGACGCGATTTTGAGGCGCATAGTGGGGCTATGTAACGAGAAATCGCGTCAAAATGGGCCGGTGTCCCGCCGCCGCAGTAGAATCAGTCTAAGTCCGACAGACTCCCAGCTCGGATTCGATTCCATCCCCGCTGACGCAGGCCGGGCCGCCGGCAAACAGGTCCGGGCCAAAGGAGATACAGGTGGCAACATTTTTCAGGACCTTTTCCTTTCCCGGGGTGCAAATCGAACCCTTCAGCGGCGGGCTTCGCACCATCGATGGCGTCGAAACATCGGTAACCGCTTTTATTGGCCGGGCGCAACGCGGGCCCGAGGATGAGCCCGTCCGGGTCACGTCGTTTACCGGGTTTCAGCGCGTGTTTGGAGGGCTCTGGGCAAACAGCAGCATGAGCTATGCGGTGCTGCAGTACTTTCAAAACGGCGGCAGCGAAGCCCTCATCGTGCGAGTGCAAAACGGCGGGTCCGCCGCAACCCTGCAGTTTCCCGGTGGTTTGAAATTGGTCGCCAGCAGCAGCGGCGAATGGGGTAATGCGCTGCGAGCGCGGGTCGACCACACCACCTCTGACACCACCCTGTTCAAGCTGACTATCCTCGAAACTGAAAGCGGCGCGACGGAGCAATTCGCCGAGCTTTCGACCGACCGCAATGACCCCCGCTTTGTCAGCGATGTTCTGCAACGGCAGTCGAAGTTGGTGCGCACCAGCGGTGCGGTGCCGACGGCCCGGCCCGGCGCCACCGGGGTGCCGGCCACCGGGCTGCCGGCCACCGGGGCGCCGGCCGGCTCATCGATTGCGTTCAACGCCAATGGCAACGACGGCAACGACATTACCGATTCCCAGATATCCCTGGCCTCGCTGCAGAGTGGCGAGCGGGGTCTATGGGCACTGGAAAAAGCCAATGATTTCAATTTGCTTTGCATCCCGCCGTTGCGACTGGCTCCGGGCTATGATGTCAACGCCCAAACTCGCAGCGCTGCGGCAGCTTACTGCCGCCAACGCCGCGCGATTTACCTCGCCGATCCCTTGGCCAGCTGGACTGAGGCTGGCCATGTCACAAGCAGCGTCGGCCTGGACAGCGCCGCATGGGGAATGGCTCGCCAGGCCAATGTTGCGCTGTATTACCCCCGTATCATGCAGCCCGACCCCTTGCAGGGCAACCGGATTACCGATTTTGCCCCAAGCGGCGCCGTGGCCGGAGTGATTGCCCGCACCGACAGACAGCGCGGGATCTGGAAGGCACCGGCCGGCCGGGACGCGACACTCCACGGCGTGGTGGATTTGGCGACATCGATTAGCAGCAGTGAAAATCGCCAGCTCAATTCGCTGGGAGTCAATTGCCTGCGCGCCCTGCCAGTGATTGGCCGGGTGGTCTGGGGCGCGCGCACGATGATGGGTGCGGATCAGCTGGGCTCAGAGTGGAAATACCTGTCGGTGCGGCGCCTGGCACTGCACATTGAGGAAAGCCTGGATCGGGGTACCCGTTGGTGTGGCCTCGAACCCAACGATGAGCCACTGTGGTCGCAAATACGGCCAGCCGTTGGTGCATTCATGGAGGCTTTGTTCCAGCAGGGAGCGCTTCAGGGCGACCGGGCAAGCGAGGCCTATTTCGTTAAATGCGGCCGGGATACGACCACTGAACAGGATATTTCCAGGGGCATTGTCAACATCCAGGTCGGCTTTGCTCCCCTCAAACCCGCCAAGTTTGT
>JAHEGP010000188.1 GCA_024645065.1 Cellvibrionales bacterium
AGCGCCGGAAACAGGGTTTTATGATAGAAAAAATAGAGCTTGGTGATTGGCGCAGCGAGTTGGGTAGCTGGGGCGACAAGCGCAACCTGCCGCAATTGCTCTGGGCGCTGCGCCTGGTGGTATTGGGACTGGCCTTGCTCGCTTGCCTCTACGCGATGGTAAATTTTGCGAAGTTATGGGGGTCGGGTGACGGCGACACGGGTAGTGAGCCTGTCAGGCAACTGGAATCCGACCCTGAGGGTGATGACAAGGTCGCGCTGCTTACTCCCGACACGGTGCTGGGATGGGGTTGGTCGAATGAGGCCGGCTCCAGTGAAGCAATGGCGCCTCCCCCGGAACAGCAAAATGTCAAACAGACCCGCCTGCAAATGCGGCTTGAAGGTATCGTCAAATCGGACCAGGCGAAAGAATCGGTGGCAATTATTGCCATTGAAAATGAGTCCAAGCAATACAAAAAAGGCGATAAACTGCCGATAGCACCCGGGGTAACGCTGCGCAGCATCGATGTTGACCGCATTATACTTGATAACAACGGTAGCCTTGAGGAACTGTTGCTTTTCAGTAAGAGTCTTTTGCAGGATCGCAGGAATACCCGAGCTGAGCCGGAAGCCAGGGAATCGAGTGATCTGCTGGACCATTCTGATAACGCCGATGTGACGTCCATGATGGGAGGGTACCTGGAGCAAGTCCAGCAGAACCCGAGTAGCATCAACCAGATGATCAAGTTCAGTGTGCATACTGAAGATGGCAAGCTGGCCGGTTTTAAGGTGGGCGCCGCTGGTAATCAGGACGATTTCCGAAAACTGGGACTCGAGGATGGAGATGTGATCACCCATATCAATGGTGTCGACCTGAGTGACTATCGCAAGGCCATGGATTTGTATCAGGAAATGGGAGACCTGTCTGAAGTCAGGGTGCAATTAATGCGGGGGGGGCAACCCCAGGAATTGGTATTTCGCCTGCCAGGAAAAGGCTAAGTATGAAAAAAATGGCAATGAACAACTCTGTAATTCGACTGGGTCTGTGTGTCTGGCTGGCACTTGTCAGTGCGGGTGGTAGCGGTTTGCTGATGGCGGCCAGCAAGGATCGTTGGACGGTCAACTTTAACAATACCGATATGCGCGAACTGATCAAATTTGTTGCCGATGCCACGGGCAAAACGATCATTGTCGATCCCCAGGTCAAAGGGAAGGTCGAAGTTGTATCCCAGCGCCCCCTGAGCACCGATGAGTTGTACGACCTGTTCCTCTCGATCCTCAAGGTGCACGGCTATGCGGCGGTCGACTCCAATGGCGTGTTGAAGATTATCGATGAGAAAGGTGCTCGTACCCAGGCCTCGGACGTGACCCGCAGCAGTAATTCGGCGGACTACATTACCCATGTCATCCAGCTGGAAAATGTCGCGGCAGCCAAATTGATTCCGGTGTTACGGCCACTGGTGCCGCAACAGGCGCACCTTGCCGCTTATGCGCCCAGTAACGCCATTATCATCACCGACAGCGGCGACAACATTGAACGTATTCGCCAGATCATCCGCCAAATCGATACCGCGGCAGTCGAGCAAACCAACGTGATCCGGCTCAAGCATGCCTCTGCAGACGAGGTGGTAACCCTCATCAATCGCCTGGAGCAGCAAAATAAGGGCAATGCGGCGGAGGCCGGGTCGTCCAGCTTCAGCGTGGTGGCTGACAAGCGCACCAACAGTGTGCTGGTCACGGGTGACGAAGTTCAGCGTGCTCGCATCAGGACCATGGTGCGCTACCTGGACGTACCGCTGGAAAGTATCGGCAACGCCAACGTGATTTACCTGGAATACGCCAATGCCCTGGACGTTGCTGAAGTGTTGGGACGGGTCACTGACAACCTGTCCAAGATAGAAGCGGAAAACGCCAAGGACACAACCGGTAAAACCAGCGCGGTTATAGAGGCTGATGAGGCCACCAATGCCCTGATTATCACGGCTGATCCTGACGTGATGCAGACGATTACCGCGGTCATTGCCAAGCTGGATATTCGCCGTGCCCAGGTGCTGGTCGAGGCGATACTGGTGGAGGTGGCCAACATCAACGACAAGGAATTCGGCATAGAGTGGCTGTTTGCTGACGAGAGCGGTGCCTATGGCGCCAACGCCAGTCCGCCTGCCTCCGGCGTAGGATTACTGGGCGCTGCCACGGCGGGCATCCTGGACGAGGACGACGGCCTGGTGGGTGCGGCATTGGCAGCCACGCCGGGGTTTTCATTCGGCGTTGGCCGGGTCGATAAGAATGGCCTCAGTTTTAACGTCCTGGTGAAAGCCCTGCAGGAGGAGAGCGACACCAACATTCTCTCCACGCCGAGTCTTTTGACCCTGGACAACAATGAAGCGACCATTGTCGTGGGGCAGGAGGTGCCTTTCGTGACCGGCAGTTTTACCTCAACCGGCACCGGCAGCAACCCGAATAACCCGTTCCAGACCATTGAGCGCAAGGATGTGGGTATTACCCTGAAGGTTACGCCCCATATCAACGAGGGCGACTCGATTGTGATGGAAATCGTGCAGGAGATATCGTCCCTGACTGAACTGGTGGCCTCCGACGTCATTACCAACAAGCGTGAGATTACGACCACTGTTCTGGCTGATGACGGCGATACCGTGGTGCTTGGCGGCCTGATCCAGGACAACCTGAACCAGGTCGAGCGCAAGGTGCCGGTGCTGGGAGATATCCCATGGCTGGGGCGCCTGTTCCGTAACAACGGCACCAAGAAAGAAAAGACCAATCTGATGGTATTTCTGCGCAGTACGATCGTTCGTGATGCGCGGGTACTGAATGGCGCAACCGGCGTCAAATACAATCATATGCGGGAACAACAGCTGCGCGCCAGAGACGCTGGTGTCAATCTAATGGATGACGATGTGATGCCAATATTGCCGGCCTGGCGCTACGACGAACTCGACCGCCTCGATAGGATGAAAAAGGAAGCTATCGATGCCCGCTGAGGTCATGGCAGATGAAATCCCTGGCGCCTCCCTCGAACCTCTGGAGGTTGAGGCTGACAAGCTGCATGCTGCGGGGATTCCCTACTCGTTTGCCTCGCAGCATGGCGCTTACCTGCAGCGCGATGGTGACGCGTTGACTGTGCATGCCCGCTATGGCATCAGCCTGAACACCTACAACGAGCTGCGACGCTTCGCCGGAGAGAATTTCAAACTGCGGTTTCACGACGACGCCGAATTTCAATTCGGTCTGGCGGCGCATTACCAGCGGGGCGATAACCAGGCGCGCCAGGCGGCCGACGATTTGGGCTCCGATATCGATTTCGCTGGTCTACTGGATGATTTGCCCCGCGATGTCGATCTCATGGAGTCAGAGGACGATGCACCGGTCATCAAACTGATCAATGCCGTTTTGTCCCAGGCTATCAATGAGCGGGCCTCTGATATTCACATTGAATCCTTTGAGAATGTGCTGTCAATCCGCCTGCGAGTCGACGGCGTGCTGCGAGAGCTAATAGCGCCCGAACGCGCGCTCGGGCCGCTGTTGGTGTCGCGATTAAAAGTTATGGCGCGTCTCGATATTGCCGAAAAGCGCATCCCCCAGGATGGCCGGATTTCCATAAAGCTGGCAGGGCGAGCGATCGACATTCGGGTATCCACCATCCCCTCTGCGCACGGCGAGCGGGTTGTGCTGCGTTTACTTGACAAGGAAAGCGGTCAACTGCGCCTTGACCAGTTGCAGATGAGCGATCAGGTACTGCGTGATTTCAAGCGCAGCCTCTCCAGTCCCCACGGCATTATCCTCGTTACCGGTCCCACCGGTTCGGGTAAGACAACTACCCTGTATGCCGGGCTGAGTCATATCAACCAGCCGGGCCGCAACATTCTGACCATCGAGGACCCGATAGAATACCTGTTAGGTGGAATCGGCCAGACCCAGGTCAATCCCAAGGTCGGTATGACCTTTGCCAAGGGTTTGCGAGCGATCCTGCGCCAGGACCCCGATATCGTCATGGTGGGCGAGATTCGCGATCTGGAAACTGCCGAAATTGCGGTCCAGGCCAGCTTAACCGGGCACCTGGTATTGTCGACGCTGCATACCAATACGGCACTCGGTGCTATCACCCGGCTGCACGATATGGGAGTGGAGCCATTCCTTTTATCATCCAGCCTGTTGTCGGTGATGGCGCAGCGTCTGGTGAGAACCCTTTGCAGGCACTGCAAGCAACCCGATGAACTCACCTCTGCAGAGCGGGAATTGCTGCATTTGTCCCCGGGCGATGATGAGGTGGTGGTTTACAAGGCGAAGGGATGTCACCAATGCAAAGGCACCGGCTACAGTGGCCGCACCGGCATTTACGAGTTGATAATGGTTGATGACAAGCTGCGGGCGATGATCCACGACGGCGAAAACGAGCAGCTTATGGAAGTGTATTGCCGGCAATCCATCCCGGGTATTTATAGCGATGGCATCAACCGAATTCTTTCCGGCGATACGTCGCTGGCAGAAGTTCTGCGGGTTACCCAGGCGCGTTAGAAATGGCTGCATTCAGTTATGTCGCCCTGGATACCGAGGGTAGAAAAGTAAAAGGCCTGCTGGAGGCCGATTCCGAGCGTCAGGTACGTGGACTGCTGCGCCTGAAGGATCTCAAGCCGGTTGAGGTTCACCCGGCTTCCCGTAAAACCGAGTCGAAATCGCAATGGTTGACCTTTTCACGCCCCTGGTCAGTTTCCGAACTCGCCCTGGTGACCCGCCAGCTTGCAACCCTGGTACAGTCGAATTTGCCCCTGGCGGAGGCCCTGCAGGCGGTCGCCGAGCAGACCAACAAACCTGCCGTAAAAAGCGTGTTGATGAGCATCCGTTCGCGCGTCAATGAAGGGCACAGCCTGGCCCATGCGATGTCTGAGCATCCCGCCGTTTTCAATGACCTGTACATCGGCATGGTGCGCGCTGGCGAGCATGCCGGTTTTCTCGGAGTGGTGCTGGATCGGCTGGCCGACTATACCGAAAAAACGCAGCAGTCTACCCAGCAAATCAAAACCGCCCTGATATATCCCATCATCCTGTTGATTGTAAGTCTGTCGGTGATTATCGCGTTGATGATTTTCGTGGTGCCGGAGCTAATACGAATTTTTGAAAATACCGATTCCGAACTGCCACTGTTGACGGTGTTGCTCATAGCGACCAGTAACTTCATTTCCGACTACGGCGTCATTATCCTGTTGTCTCTCGTCGCCGTCCTGCTGTTGTTTCGCTTCTGGTTGCGCAAACCCGCCAATCGTTTGTGGTGGCACAGGCAATTGTTGCATGTGCCATTGCTATCGGGCTTTATCAATAAGGTGAATACCACGCGTTTCAGCAGCACACTGGGCACATTGTTGCAAAGCGGGGTGCCACTGCTGGAGGCATTGACCATTGCCCGGACTGTATTGACCAACCTTGAGTACAGGGAACGTGCCCAGCTTATCGTCGATGCCGTCAGGGAAGGCAAGAGCCTGCGCTACGCGCTGGATAGCAGCGGATTCTTTCCGCCCATGCTCGTGCATATGGTGGGTAGCGGCGAGAAATCTGGCGAGCTCGAGAACATGCTGCAACGGGGTGCCGAGAGCCAGGAACGTGAGCTCGATACCGCCATTGCCGGGATGATGAGTGTAATGGAGCCCATTATGGTGCTTTTCCTTGGCGGCTTTGTGATGACGATTGTCATGGCCATCCTGCTTCCGATTTTCGGCATGAATAAGCTTTTTAGCTAAGCGGTGTCGATCATTACGAGCTCCCGTCGCACAGGCCAGTTTACCGGCTTCACCCTGTTGGAATTGATGCTGGTTATTTTCGTTGTCGGTATCATTGCGGCCCTGGCTATGCCCAACATTGTGGTACAGGATGACTATGAGATTTTACGGCAAAGCGCCGGGGATTTGCTGGAGGTGATGCAGCTGCAGGAGGAAGAAGCAGTCCTCACTGGTACCCAGCATGGCCTCAGGCTGGAAACCGGGGAACTCGATGCCGAGGCCGAAGTTGGCTATCAGTGGCTGGTTTGGTCCGCTGATAAAAGGCTTTGGACGGTAGCTCAGGACCGGATGCGCCAGTATGATGGGACCATTAAGGGCGCTGCAGAATATACGCTGACGATCGATGGACAGCCGGTTGAGCCGCAGCAGCCAAGCGCCGGGGCGAAGGAGGCTGCACAGCAGATCCCCCAGATCGTAATCTATTCCAGCGGTGATATCACCGACTTTGAGCTGGTTTTGCGAGGCGCCGACGCCATCCACACCGTCACACTAAAAGGCAGCTACGAAGGCTTGTCGCT
>JAHEGP010000189.1 GCA_024645065.1 Cellvibrionales bacterium
AGTCTTCGTCCACTGATTGATCACCGGGGCTTCCCGCCGCCTGCACGCTACTGAAATAGACCAGCCGGGGCACCCCGGCAGAGGCTGCCGCGGCAATCAGTTTTGCGGTTGCTTCGACGTTCAGCTGCCATAATGCAGTCCGTGCGGCGGTCGATAAGGAGCGAAAGTGGGCAGCCCCGGCACAGTGGAAAATACCCTCGACGCCGTCCATCAGGGAGCTGGGAAGGGGGTCGTGGCGAAGCTCAAGGGTATGGCTTTCGCTCCAGGGACCCGCGGCGTTGTGATGTAGCAGCGCTCGCACGCGGTGACCGCTGGCCTGCAGCTGGTGGCATAACGCACGACCAATAAAACCTGTCGCTCCGGTTACCAGATATAGCCCCATAGTGGGTAACGCCAGGGTCAGGGGGTACTACAGGAATGAGCTACAGAAGCCCCACCCGACGCTGCGCGATCGAAGCTATCCTCCAAGTCCAAAAGAAAAATTGTAGCGCGCCGAAAACTGCACCTTGAAGGCATCGTAGTCCCAGTCATCGTTGAAGTTCTCGCGCTTGCCATATTGCAGCTCTGCGCCCACCATGACCCTGTCGGAGGGATGGTACTGCAAGTTGGTGAGGGCATAGCGGCCTTTTTCGAAGCTATTGGCCGCCTGTCCGTTGGGCAGGTCCAGGTCGACGGTGGAAAAGCCGATGGTGCTGGACCAGCGCTTACTCCAGTACAGATCGTAGAACAATAACGTCGTGGTAACGGGGATCGTCTCGCCAGAGAGAGTGGTGCCGTTGATGTCGATGCCGATATCGCCGCCAGCGTCATTAACGTAATTTTGTATGCCTTCGCCGTGCATCACCAGCAACTTGAGCACGCTGTCATTGGGCCCGAACCTGAAATTGGCGCTGAGGTTGATGCCCCAGCCAGTGGCGTCGCCACTCAGGTCACCGTTGGTCAGGTCTTCATCATCCCACTCGATGCGGCGCAGGATACCCGCTGCACGCACGTAACCCCAGTCTCCACCGTACAGGTAGGAGGCTGAAAAGTCTGGCAACGGATAACGCCCGCGCACGTTATTGTCGTTCTGGATGATTTCTTCGAGCTCGTCAATGGCCGGATCGCGGCCGCCGCCGGGTTTTTCCAGTGCAAAGGTCAGCTTGCTGTCGCCCCTGATCGGCATCCAGCGGAACTGGATGTTGCGATAGAACGGCATGCCGCTGGGGCCCCAGTATTCCTGCGAGTTCGGAAACACGTTGATGTCCATAAACGGACTCCAGTACTGGCCGGCGCCAAACTGTCCCCACTCGCCGTAGGCATGGCGGAGGCGGAAAGTGGTTTGGCCGGCGTCGTCGCCGACGCCAAACATCTCGAACTCGAAGATGGTAGTGATTTCGCCCCTCGAGGTCGGGAACCAGCCCTTGACGCCCAGGCGACTCTGCCTGACGCTGGCATAGGTGTTGCCCTCGGTGCCGAAATTGTCGCTACCGGGGCCCCGACCGTCCAGCTGTTCCTGGCTGTTGGGCAGCTTGGTGGGTCGCATGACATCGTACCAGTCCGAGTCGATTACGCCGTCGTTGTAGCCCATATCTGTCATCACGAAACCGTACAGCTCACCCCTGGCCTTGTCTGTAGGCTCTTCACTGACCCCGCTGTACTGTTCGCTTTCCGTAGGGCCTTCACCCTCCTCCTGGAATTGGGCCAGTGCAGCTTGGCTCGCCAGCGCCAGTAGGGCCAGCCTTGATAGAGTTGCTTTCATTTTCGATCTCCTTGCCTGGATGGGTGTAGCAGCCTACTCGGGATTGTGACCAAACAGGCCGAGACTGCGTGAACGGGAGATGTGCTCAATCGCCTTGAGCGCCCGGACGCTGTTGCCGGCCTGGTTGAGGCGAGGCGAGAAGGCCACGATACTCATTTTACCGGGTACCACCGCGACAATGCCGCCGCCAACGCCGGTCTTGGCCGGCAGTGCCGCAGAGTATGCCCAAAGGCCGGCCTCGTCGTAGAAACCCGCCATAAACATGATTGCCAGGAGTTCCGGAATATTGTCCTTGTTGATCAACTGCTTGCCAGTCTTGGGGTTCTTGCCGTTATTGGCCAGCGTAGCACCCATCATCGCCAGCTGCTTAGCGGTCACGCCCACTGAGCATTCCCTGGTGTACACGTCGACGGCTTCCAGGGGATCGCTGTAGAGGCGGCCAAAGTTGAACAGCATATTGGCAATCGCCCGGTTGTTGTAATTGGTTTCCGATTCCGAGACGTAGACGTCATCGATGAGGCTGAGTTTTTCGCCGGCCAGTTCGCTGTACCAGTTCAATATCTTGTTCCAGCGCTGTTCGGGAGACTCGGCGTCCAGCATGCTGACCGCGGCAATCGCTCCGGCATTGACCAGCGGGTTGACCGAGCGTTGTTCATTGAGCTGCAGCGCGATCACCGAGTTGAAGGGCATACCGGTAGGCTCCACCCCGATTTTCTGTCGCAGCGCCTCAACCCCTTGCTCCTCCATCACCAGGGCGGCGGTAAAGGGTTTGGCCACCGACTGAATGGAGAAGCTATAGTCCACGTCGCCCGCGGTGTATACCTTGCCATCCACGGTGATGATCGCGATGCCGAACAGTTCGGACGGTACTTTGGCGAGCTCGGGTATATAGTCGGCGTTTTTACCGTCTTTCAGGCCCTTGTACTTGGCATGGGCTTCGTCGACAACCGATTGCAAGTCGCCGGTGGCGAGAGCCTGAGCAGACCCGGCAAATGCTGTCGCCACCCCCATCGCCAGCAACCAGCGGACGAAAAAATACGCTACAGAATTTTTGCTTTTATTCATATCAAGCTCCTGAGATGTTCAATTGGTGATTGCTGCCCTTCAGCCCCCTGCGGCCACAAAGCTGTTTCTTGCAGCTTACCCGATTATTGAACCCGATCACAATCCATGTGTATTAGCCCATAAATACTGTCTGCACCGGTGTCCGATGGGTGCCGGCATTGCACCGCGCCGGCTGGAGAGTAGAGCGGGGTCAGTAATAAGCGGGCAAGGCCCTGGGTGGACAGCCCGCCAGTCTTTCCAATTCCTGGCTCCCGGTGTTTTGTAGCGCTGGGGCGTGGGAATGTGCGCCATGCCTCATTCCGGGCGGGTCATGGTAGGTATGATTGGAAACAGCGTTAAGCTTTAGCGAATAAAGGCTTCAGGCCACTTGTGACCCCGAACTATGGCACTGGTACCCCGTCAATATCGAGCCCGACTGATGGCTGCAGTAGATGGTGCTGTTGCGCAAATAGCGGCACCATTACAGCGTCTTTTCCGCAGGCATATCTATTCGAGGAAAACGCGATCGATAGCCACGAATCCAATGCCCGGCGCAGTGGGAGTGGCAACTATGAGCAATGGGTGGGGCACAGCATCGAGAGTCTTTCGACGCTGCTTCCGGCATGTTACGCAAGGATTGAAATACTGGCGAGGTATGGCAATGATATGGATTAAAGATCAGGCCAGACGTTGGATTCTGGTACTCCCACTTTCCATGGTGTTACCCCTGAGTGGGTGTAGTGCGTTTCACTCGCTGTCTGGCGGCGCGCCTGTGGAGCAACATAGCATCGCTGGAGCTACTGATGCAGCCGTTTCGGTCAATCCCTATCTGCTTGACCGCAAGCCCGTATCAAAGCGAGCCCGGCAGCAGTTTGATCAGGCTTTGGAGGCCATGCGACTCAAGCAATGGTCTCGCGCGGAGTCCACTCTCAAGCTGCTCAACGCCGACTTCCCCGAACTGTCCGGTCCCTGGCTGAATCTTGGCATTACCTATATTGCACTGGAGCGCCCCGAGCAAGCCGAAGCCGCTTTGCAGCGGGCTATCACGGTAAATCCCAATAATCTCGATGCCTATAACCAACTGGCCGCGCTTCGGCGCCAGGACGGCGATTTCAGGTCAGCGGAAAAACTGTATCAGCAGGCGCTGGAGGTTTGGCCGGACCATGCTCCCAGTCATCTCAACCTGGGCATACTCTACGATGTGTATCTGGGCGAGTTGCTCAAGGCAGATGAGCACTATCGGGCCTACCAGGCACTGCAGCCCGAGCCCGATAAAAGGGTAGCGGGGTGGTTGCTGGATTTACAGCGCCAACCCGTGATGATGGCCCGCGCGGGTGAAGGCTCATGAGCACACTCGCTGTAATGCTGCTCGCTGCCGGTCGGGCCCGGTGCCAGGCGCTACTCGAATGAAAATTAACCGTGTTGCGATTGCTTTGCAGATCAATGGTGGACCCGGATTACCCGGATCCACGTTCAACCACGCCTTGGCAGCGCACCACGATCTGCCCGTTACGGGCTAACCCCGCCGGCCGCTGCGCGGGCCTCCGCCGGTTGGTCATGCACCCGCTTGATCACGAATGCCCGCAGCGCATCGGCGTCTTCCACGCTGAGCTTGTTGCCGAAGTTCGGCATGCCAAGATGCGCTGCAGTGCCGCCAATGACAATGCCGTACCACTGTCCCGGCTCATATTTGTAAAGGTCGAGGTGTCTGAGATCCGGTGTGGCTCCACCACCAACCGCGAGCTCCCCATGGCAAAATGCGCAGCGTCTCGAGAAGGTGTTTTCGCCGGCTCTGATCACCTCGGCTGTCGCCTGGGGCATGGGCGGCAACTCCTCTGGAACCGGCTTCAGTGGCGGTATCGGCGGCAGGGAATCCTTGCCATCGAGCTTAAAGGCCAGTATCCGATTCAGGTTTCCGCGGCGCCAGGAGTTGGTGCCCGAAAGGTTAGCCAGTTCCCCAAACGTCAGTGGCCCGCCTCCGCCCCAACCGGCAAGCACCGCGACATACTGTTCACCGTCTACCGTGTAGGTAATCGGCCCGGCAATAACACCCGTCTGGGTCGGTGCGGACCACAATTCCTTGCCGGTATCGGCGGCATAGGCCGTGAACTGGGCGCTGCCAGTGCCCTGGAACACCAGGTTGCCCGCTGTCGCCAGAGTACCACCGTTCCAGACATCGGCCCGATCAACTCGCCAGGCTTCCTTTTGCTGAACCGGATCCCAGGCGACCAGTCTCGCCCTGACCAATTTGCGCATGATCATCTGGACCTGCTTCAGGTCGTCGACAGTTACCTTCTTGTCGGGGTCTTCCAGCTTTTCCATGATGCCCTGCATAACCGTCAGGGTCTCGGGGGTGATGGATTGTTCCAGCTCCATCACCGTCGATACAAACCGGTTCAACTCCTCCTCATTTCCCAATATCGGCGGTGTATCGATGACGACAGCGCCGAGGTTCCAGTAGCCCCGTTCGTACTTGAACTCACGGTCCGGAAAGTAAATCATCGGCACTTCCATTGCCGGGATATACACCAGACCTGTGTCGGGACTATAAGACATCGGTGGCCAATCGTGGGCGCCGAAGGCGAAGGGTAGCTGAAACGAAGGCACTCCCTTTTCGTAATAACGGGTACCTTGCCGTTCAACGGGGCGGCCTGTTTTCATATCGATATGGCTGGCCCAGGTCACGGCGACGTAGGGTTCAGCGCTAATGAGCTCGCCGGTCTGGCGGTCCAGCACATAGAAAAAACCGTTCTTGGGCGCTTGCATGATGACTTTGCGCGGCTTGCCGCCGATCTCCATGTCGGCCAGCATCATGTGTTGGGTTGCCGTGTAGTCCCAGGTATCGCCGGGTGTGGTCTGGTAGTGCCAGACGTACTCCCCGGTATCGGCATTCACCGCCACAATAGAGGACACGAACAGATTATCACCGCTGCCACCCGAGCGGATACCCTGGTTCCAGGGGCCGCCGTTACCAACGCCGATGTACAGCAGGTTCAATTCAGGGTCGTAGGTCAGGCCATCCCAGGCGGTGCCCCCACCACCCATCTTCCACCACTCGCCAGTCCAGGTTTTTGCTGCCATCTCCAGGGCCGGCGTCTCGAATGGTTTGGATGGGTCGCCAGGAATGGTATAAAAGCGCCAGGCCTGCTCCCCGGTTTTGGCATCGTAGGCCGTAACATAGCCTCGCACTCCGAGTTCCGCACCACCATTACCAATGAAGACCTTGCCGTTAGCCACCCGCGGCGCACCGGTAATGGAGTAAGGCCATTCGCGGTCGACGGTCAGAACCTCCCACACCTTTTCGCCGTTGGCGGCTTCAACAGCGATTAAACGCCCATCCAATGTGCCGACGTATATCTTGCCGTCCCAGGCAGCGACACCGCGATTGACCACATCGCAGCAGAGGTGAACCGCCCAGGCGCGATCGACCTGCGGGTCATAGGTCCATAAGTGCTTTCCGGTTTTGGCATCGACGGCATAGACGAC
>JAHEGP010000190.1 GCA_024645065.1 Cellvibrionales bacterium
TGCACAGTTGGAAGACAACATTATCCGCGAAACTGCGGAAACCGTCGCACGCCCCCCCCAAGTGGCCCAACTAGTCCCGAACACCCTGGTCAGTCGCCAGGACTCCCTTGCGCGGATGACGGCGCAAACCATCGAGCAGCAGACTGAGACACAAGGTCAATCCCCAATCGAGCAGGTATTCGAGGAGCCGGAGCAGCAGATACAAAGCCTGGAAGCACGCCTGGACCAGCAACGGCGCGCCTATACCCGGCGCCCTAAAGTTCATCGGATCACCTCGGTGGCCACTCTGCAAAGTGAAGATGCGCGCTATCAGCTGGAGTGGCAGCAAAAAGTCGAAACGGTAGGTAACCGGTATTATCCCGAGGAGGCTCGCCGAAAAAAAATAAGCGGTGATGTTCGACTCGTCGTTGCTCTGTTACCGGACGGCAGTGTCAAACGGATAGATGTACTGTCTTCTTCAGGAAAAAGCGTGCTCGATCAGGCCGCGATTCGTTCGGTCAAGTTGGCGGCACCCTTTGCTCCCTTTCCCAGTGAATTGAGAGAGAAAGCCGATATCCTTGAGATTATCCGAACCTGGCAGTTTCGAAACAACATGCTTAGTAGCAGCGGTTGATATCCTCAGCGATTGGACTGCAGCCGGGTTCGGAGTATAGTGGTTGCGGGGTCGGTGCAGTTTGCCTGACCCATTCTTGCGCAGGGTTGTCCGTCGCGGAACCCGCAAGGTTAGCGTGCGCCAACCACACTGATTAGCATACATCCTGATGGCTTTGCGGGAGGAAACAATGGCGGCCGCAGCGCAAATTCAGTCACTGAAAGATCATTTTCTGATCGCCATGCCGGGCCTGAGCGGCTCAATTTTTGCCAACTCACTCACCTATCTTTGTGAACACAGTGAGGATGGAGCGATGGGTATCATCGTAAACCATCCGCTTGACCTTTGTTGGGGCGATGTATACGAACAGTTTGACCTCGACAATGCCTGCCAGGCTGACCAACGAGTGCTTGCAGGCGGCCCGGTCCATACCGACAGGGGCTTTATCTTGCATCGCAATGATGGCCAAAGGTGGGAGTCGAGCCTGACGGTGACGACGGATGTCGCACTGACCACCTCATTGGATATCATCACTGCGTTGGCCAACGGCAGCGGCCCAGAGAAGAGCCTGATGGCACTGGGCTATGCGGGCTGGGCTGCAGGGCAGCTGGAAGAGGAATTAGGGGATAATTGCTGGTTAACCCTACCGTCCAATTCGTCGATACTTTTCGACGTGCCCTTCGACAGAAAGGCTGCAATGGCTGCCGCTACTCTTGGCATCGACCTTGACCTGCTGACTTCTTGCGCTGGTCACGCCTGACTCCATCAAAGCCATGGCGGATTCACACGTCCAGGGAACGATCCTCGCATTTGATTACGGTAGTAAGTACCTCGGCGTTGCAGTCGGCCAAACCGTCACCCGGAGTGCTAGCGCGCTAAATCACCTGAGAATGCGGGACGGTGGCCCACCCTGGGAGGGCATAGCAGCATTGCTGCAGCAATGGCAGCCCAGCCTCGTGGTCGTAGGATTGCCGTTAAATCTGGATGGAACAGAATCTGATATGTCGCTCCGGGCACGTCGCTTCGCCAATAGACTCAATGGGCGCTTCGGCGTAAATACTGTTTGCCAGGATGAACGCCTGAGCAGCTTTGAGGCTAAAGACATGCTCGCCCATGCTTCAAAAGAGAGACGGCGGGGTGGCGCAATTGATAGCCTTGCAGCTGCCGTTATTCTTGAACACTGGCTGTCGCTAAACCATCAGCACTAAAAGCGCCCACCCATCTGATATTGATCGTCGTCGTCCTGCTCCATACTCAGCCTGTCAGCTGCAACACCCAACCTGGCGCTATTGTTGTCAGCGCCCAACTTGATCATCAGACGCAGGTCGTTGGAGGAGTCAGCGTGCGCCAGTGCATCCTCGTAGGTAACGCTGCCCTCCGCGTAGAGCTCGTAAAGTGCCTGATCAAAAGTTTGCATGCCCTGTTCCCGGGATCGCTTCATCAGCTCCTTGAGCTTGTGAACTTCACCCTTGCGTATCAGGTCGGCCGCCAACGGGGTGTTGAGCATGACTTCAATACAAGCCCGCCGCCCCTTGCCATCGGGCATGGGAATGAGCTGCTGGGCCACGATCCCCTTAAGATTAAGGGAGAGATCCATGAACAGCTGAGGGTGTCGATCTTCCGGGAAAAAGTGAATGATCCGATCTATGGCCTGGTTGGCATTGTTCGCGTGCAGGGTACAAAGCACCAGGTGCCCGGTTTCGGCAAAGGCGATAGCGTGCTCCATCGTTTCGCGGGATCGAACTTCGCCGATCAGAATGACATCCGGCGCCTGACGCAGAGTGTTTTGCAGCGCAGCGCCAAAGGACGCCGTATCGATACCTACTTCGCGCTGGGATATGATGCAGCGGTCGTGCTGGTGAATAAACTCGATCGGGTCTTCAATCGTGATTATATGGCCCGTTGAGTTGCGATTGCGATAGCCAATCATCGACGCCAGCGAGGTTGATTTACCGGTGCCGGTCGCGCCAACAAAAATTACCAGCCCGCGTTTGGTCATTGCCAGTTTCTTGATAATTTCCGGCAACAGTAAATCTTCAGGTTTAGGGATACGGGTCTCAATCCGCCGCAGCACCATGCCAGCCAGATTGCGCTGATAAAATGCACTTGCCCGAAAGCGACCAACCCCTCGCGCCGAGATCGCAAAGTTGAGCTCTTTGGTGGCGATAAACTCCTTGCGCTGCTCGTCATTCATTACCCCGAGCACCACCTCCCGCGCCTGCTCGGGCGTCAGGGCTTCCTTGGTGACGGGCAGGATCTTGCCATGAACCTTGATCGAGGGTGGCATCCCGGCGGTAATAAACAGGTCCGAGGCAGTCTTCTCTACCATAAGCCTCAGTAGTTTTTCCATTTCCATGTCGTTACTCCTTGCCTGAATGTTAGCCTCAGAAGTTCTCGGGCATTTTTGCTTTTTCCCGCGCTGCCTCACGAGTAATCAAGCGTCGTTGAACCAAATTGGTCAGGGACTGGTCCAGAGTGGTCATGCCCGTTGCACTGCCGGTCTGAATAGCAGAGTACATCTGGGCAATTTTGTCTTCTCTGATCAGGTTTCGAATAGCTGGAGTACCGATCATTATTTCGTGCGCTGCTATGCGGCCTCCGCCCACTTTTTTGAGCAGGGTTTGGGAGATAACAGCCTGCAAGGATTCCGATAACATTGAACGCACCATAGATTTTTCCTGTGCCGGGAAAACGTCCACTACCCGGTCAATAGTCTTGGCCGCGGACGTGGTGTGCAGGGTACCAAAAACCAGGTGCCCGGTCTCGGCTGCGGTCAATGCCAGGCGTATGGTTTCGAGATCTCGCATCTCACCCACCAGTATGATATCCGGGTCTTCCCTCAACGCAGACCTTAGAGCCTCGTTAAAACCATGGGTATCGCGATGCACCTCGCGCTGGTTTATCAGGCATTTCTTGCTTTCATGGACAAACTCTATCGGGTCTTCGATGGTCAGGACATGATCGTATTTGTTATCGTTGATATAGTCCATCATTGCCGCAAGGCTGGTGGATTTACCGGAACCTGTAGGCCCGGTTACCAACACCAGCCCCCTTGGACGCATCGAGATATCCCGAAATACCTGCCCCATGCCCAGGTCTTCCAATGTCAGGACTTTTGACGGGATAGTCCTGAAGACCGCGCCACCGCCACGATTCTGGGTAAATGCATTGACCCGGAATCGAGCCACACCCGGAACTTCGAAGGAAAAGTCAGTTTCCAGGAACTCTTCGTAGTCCTTGCGCTGCCGATCGTTCATGATTTCATAAATGAGGCGGTGTACTTCCTTATGCTCCATCGGCGGCAGATTAATACGGCGCACGTCACCGTCAACCCGGATCATGGGCGGCAAGCCCGCCGAAAGGTGCAGGTCAGAAGCACCCTGCTTGGCACTGAAAGCCAGTAATTCCGTTATGTCCATAGTGTTCCTCAAGTTGCTTTTTCCGCAACCTATGTTTTTTTGCCCGCATTCCAGGCAGCGACCGGATTCCGGGTGCAGGAGCAGCGCTGTGCTGCCAACGGTCACTACCTGATTATCTAGCGCGCTACCAAAAGCGCTTTCTGGCGCCACCGCAATCCAGGTAAGCGGTCAGAGCCGGACCTTTGGAAAGGCGTCTGTGCGCTGACAGCTACACAGCAGAGCGCGCAGCTACTGGATATTCGCTCGCTAAAGACACTATAGCAAAGCTGAACAATTGCGCTGGATGACAGCTGAAAAAAGCCCTGACCGGCTGCACAGAACCAAAAACCGCGCCGGCACAGCAAACCAGGCTGCAAGGCAACATCGAATAAGGGATGGACGTCGATGGTGCCGGCATCGCAAATTTGGTCCACCCCTGGATCTGGTTTGGTATATGCTGCGACGACTCAAGAACCGCCATTCAATGGCTGCAGCGAGGAGGGTTACCCCAATGACGGACATCAAGGAGCGGCTTCTTGCCATTCATCAAAGGATTGAAGCTTGCGCCCTGACCTGTCACCGTGACAAAAATGAGATTCAATTGCTTGCGGTATCAAAAGCACGCTCGGTCAGCGACATAAAGGCAGCAATGTCCTGCGGCCAGCGTCATTTTGGCGAAAATTATCTGCAGGAGGCCCAGGCGAAAATTGCTGCTCTCAGCGACCCGGCCATCTGTTGGCATTACATTGGCCCTATCCAGTCAAATAAAACCCGGGCGATAGCCAATAGTTTCGACTGGGTTCACAGCGTGGATCGCCTCAAAATCGCCCACCGGCTTAGCGAGCAACGCAGCCCCGAAAAACCACCCTTGAATATATGCCTGCAGGTGAACATAAGTGCCGAACCCACCAAGGCCGGGCTTGCGGCCAATGATGTCGGAGCGATAGCGACAGAGGTCGCGTCAATGAAACAGTTGCGTTTGCGCGGCCTGATGGGAATCCCGCGAGCGACCTCTGATTTTGAACAGCAACGCCTGCAGTTTCGCCAGTTACGACATTTGCTGCAACGCCTTCAGCTCCAGCTACCGCTGCTCGATACACTGTCCATGGGTATGTCGAATGACATGGAGGCCGCCATCGTGGAAGGCGCAACCTGGCTGCGGATTGGCACTGCCATTTTCGGCCCAAGACCAGCCAGCAACGGAGCGATGCCGAATTATTCGCCGGAGCCTTAATTATTCAGACCGAAACGGCTAAACTGCCGCCTCTGAAAGAGGAAAAGCAGGTAATCGTAGCGTGAAGCAAGCATCCGTGGCCTTTATCGGGGCCGGAAACATGGCGTCCGCCCTTTTTGGTGGATTGATCAGGCAGGGCTATGCGCCTTCCGCGATCATCGCGGCGGATCCCAGCCTCGACTGCCTCGCCCGGGCTGCTGACCTCGGCATCGCCACAACCCAGGACAACGGCGCCGCAATTGAGTTTGCCGAACTTGTGATCCTGGCGGTAAAGCCCCAGGCCTTGCAGGGGGTGCTCGCGCCATTGCGAGATATCCTGCTGCGCCGCCGGCCGCTGCTGCTGTCTATTGCTGCGGGAGTGAATATACAAACATTGCAGGACTGGAGCGATAAGAGTTTGCCAATTGTGCGCTGCATGCCCAATACACCGGCATTGGTCCAGGCGGGGGCGGCAGGTTTGTTTGCCAGCCCGCAGGTGAGTGATTGGCAGAGAAAACAGGCTCAATCGATTCTTGAGGCGGTCGGTACCGCAGTTTGGCTGGATCACGAAGAACAATTGCACGCAGTAACAGCGGTGTCAGGTTCCGGTCCGGCCTACTTCTTCCTGGCAATGGAAGCCATGATAGAGGCTGGGGTTAAAATGGGGCTTAGCCAAAGTGTCGCAGAACAACTAACCTTGCAAACAGCCTTTGGAGCGGCCAGCATGGCACAGCATAGTGATGTCGGCCCGGCGGAATTGCGACACAGGGTTAGCTCCCCGGGGGGAACCACCGAGCAGGCGATCCTGAGCTTCGAACGGGGCGGACTGAAACAATTATTCGCCGACGCCATGGGCAGATGTGCGCAGCGTTCGGTTGAGTTGGCCCGGGAGCTGGGCACCGATAAATCGGATTGAGAGCCTGGCCCAATACCTGGCACGCCAGCCCGGGATGGCAGTATCATTGCCGCGGGCCCTGTGACGGCAGCGCTGCAATCATAGACAGCCCTTCAACACGCCTTTAAGCTGTCCGTCGTTGCGGGCACAAATACTATCGGAGACAAACA
>JAHEGP010000016.1 GCA_024645065.1 Cellvibrionales bacterium
CGCCCACACGATCCAACGGCAGCTGTTTGGGGAACAGGCACCGGAAAGCGACTCGTCAGCTGCGCTCCGCGGCCTGCGGATACTCGATATCGGATGCGGGGCGGGCCTGCTGTCAGAGTCCATGGCGACAATGGGCGCCATTGTGACCGGGGTGGATCCAAGCGCCCGCAATATCGACATCGCCCGAGCCCATGCCGGCACCAGGGGACTGCAGATCGACTATCGCCAGGGAGCGGTTGAAGACCTGGCCGGTGACGCGTTCGACGTGGTATTGAATATGGAGGTGGTCGAGCACGTCGAAGCGCTGCCAACCTTTATGGCACATTGCTGCCACCTGACGCGCCCGGGGGGATTGCAATTCGTCGCCACGATCAATCGCAACCTGGTATCTCTGCTGGTTGCGATCGTGGGAGCCGAGTACGTGCTGCGCTGGCTGCCCCGGGGCACCCACCAGTGGCGCAAGTTTGTCACCCCGGCCGAGATGGCGGCCCTGCTCGCGCTGGGTGAGCAGGATATCGTTGAGCGTCGTGGCGTTGCGGTCAACCCATTCACACGGCACTATAAACTGACCCCCAGCGACCGGGTCAACTATATGCTGGCAGCCAAACGCAGGCATTGATTGCGGTGCATACCTGCAACGGGCCAAAATCCGCGCCGGTTTGCGCCACCATATCGGTGCAATCCTGATGCTTCGGTAGCGCGATGAGAGACATTTACTGGTTTCAAAACGACCTCAGGCTACAGGACAACCCGGGTCTCCTCGCGCATGCAGATTCCAGCGCCTTGCTGTGTGTCTACTGCCTCAGCGAGACGCCGCCCTGGTGCCAACTCAGCGGTATGGGAGTCCAGCGCCGGCGTTTCCTGCTGGAGAGCCTGCAGGCATTGCGTGCCGATCTGCGGGAGCTGGGGCAGGATCTGTTGCTGGTCCATGGCGACCCGGTCAACACCCTGCGCGAACTGGCAGCAGCCTTCAACATCGATCGCATCGCCACCACCCTCACGCCCGGCTACTACGAAGGCCTGCGCTTCGAAACGGTGGCGCGGCGCCTGACCATCGAGGTCATTGGCTATCCGGGTAACTCACTCTTCACGCCGTCGCAGATTGGCCCCCTGCAGCAGCTGTCAAAACAGTACACGCCCTTTCGGCAGCGGGTTGAGACGCTGGCAATCGCCGCGCCGGTGACGGCGCCGGACCGACTGCCGCCAAAGCCCAAAAGCATAAGCTATCCCCCCCTGCCGGCTATCGACGCCCGGCCGCATCCCTCTTTTGCGTTTCGCGGCGGCGCCAGCGAGGGCGAGCGCCGGCTACAGCAATGGCTATTCCAACGCCAGGCGGTGCTCGGTTACAAGGACAGCCGCAACCAACTCTCCGGTCTCGATAGCAGCAGCGCGCTTTCACCCTGGCTGGCAAACGGCGGCCTTTCCGCACGCCAGGTAGCTCATAGCCTGCATCGATTCGAAAGCGAGTTTGAGGCAAACGAATCCACTGTCTGGCTGATGCGAGAGTTGTTGTGGCGGGAATTTTTCCACTGGCGAGCTTACGCTGACGGCTGCCATCTGTTTCGCGCCGGCGGTATCCGGGGCATGAAAAAGCTGCGCACCTTTTCAGCAAGGGACTTTGCCCGCTGGTGCCAGGGCGATACCAATTACCCACTGGTCAATGCGCTGATGCACCAACTGGTCGAGAGTGGCTGGATGAGCAATCGGGGGCGCCAAATCGTTGCCAGCTGCCTGGTCAACGAATTCAACCACGACTGGCGCTACGGAGCCGCCTTTTTCGAAAAGCATTTGATCGACTTCGATGTCGGCAGCAATTATGGCAACTGGCAATATATTGCCGGAGTGGGCACCGACCCCCGCGGTGGCCGGCATTTCAATGTGCAGAAGCAGGCCGATAAATTCGACCCCGATGGCAGCTTTACCGCCACCTGGCGCGGTCACCGGCCAGCCCAACCGGAGCATGTCATCGACGCGGCAGACTGGCCGATCACGCCCCAACCCTGAGCGCAAAAAATCTCTATATTTGATTATATTTCAATATGTTATAGAGCTTTACGATATTTTTTCGAGATTCGGCCGGGGCCTTTTGGGATCGCCATCCCGCGCCCTGACACATTAATTCAATCCGCTTAATTTCGAGCACTCCCGGGGCCAATCACCGCCTGGCCAGCAGCAAAAAAAGCGGCCCGGGGCCGCCTTTTTTTGGCACAGGATCTTCAGTTCACTCAGGCAAAAAAGCTCTTGACCTTGTCAGAGAGCGCCGCCCAGCCGCCTTCGAGGTGCTCCGATACCTTCTTGAAGTTTTCCTTGGTATCGGACCACATCTCGTCGAACTTATCGTCAGAGGCGCCCTTGAGCTCCATGAATTTTTCCTTGCCAGCCGCCAGCTTGTCTTCGGCATCAGCCAGGGCCTTTTTCATTTCTGCGGAGGCATCGGATCCCGCCGCTTCCACCTTGGCCTTCAATTCACCCACTTTTTTATCGCCAGCTGCCAGCATATTTTCCATGCTTTGCTGAATTTCTTCTCGACTCGCCATCAATCCACTCCTTCTAATTTTTTTAGCTTTCACATGAAAACCGGTCCGAGTATAAACCCCATCCGAGACCGATCACAAGAGCCGGACAGAGGCTACCACAGCCAGTTCGATTGCTGCCGCTCAGCCGGCCGCGCCGCCCCACTGCTCACGGACTGTGCTATATTCCGCGCCTTGCCCGGCGCATCCCTGCCGGCCGCTCCCAGGGCAAAAACAGGCAAAGCGCAGAAGGAAGCTCCCGATTATGTCCGCACTCCTGAACAGTCCCCGCACAGCGCTTAGCCGCCTCGCGATAATGTTGCTTCTTGCCACCAGCAGCCCGGGGCAAGCCCAAACCAGTAACGGCGACCAGGCAACTGCGGATAGCTCGAGCGGACAGCCCCCGGCACGCTCTCCATGGCTGGGGACGCCATTGTTAAGCAGCAATCCCAAGTTCGGCACGTCGATTGGCGGGCTGGTTGGCTACCTGCATAAATTCGACCGCCAATCCCCGGTCTCCATGTTTGGCCTGACCGCCGCCTACAGCAACACTGATTCGTACAAGGCGGTGTTATTTGCCAATACTTTTTTCGACCAGGACAGGCAGCGTCTCGAGGCCGCCGCCATCTACGGCAACATCGAAAACGACTACGAGGATTTTCTGGGCAGCGGCCAGCAGGCGCAAACCACCGACAGGATCGACTTGTACTTCCTGCGCTACCTCTACCGTTTCAGCGGGAACTGGTTTTTCGGTGCCCAGGGGATCATGACCAATTACAGTTCTTCCGCGGCCACCGACCTCGGCCAGGGCATACTCGACATTCTGGGGTTGGGTGGCTTTCAGTCCAATGGGCTGGGGGTCGCCCTTTACTTTGATTCCCGTGACAACACCCGCTCCGCCAGCCGGGGATCACAGTTTCTTGCCCACAACATCGCCTACCGCGAAGGTCTGGGGGGCGACGCCAGCTTTGACGTCTATAACGCCGAATACGATATCTTCCTGCCATTGATCGGCGCGCAGGTCACCGCGATCCAGTTCAAGGGACGATGGACATCCGACGCTCCCAACAGCTCCTTCTCCTCAGTGGAGTTGCCCGGTTATACCCGCGGCGAATACCTGGCACAGCACATGACCTTCGTGCTGGCCGACCAACGCATCATGTTCAGCCAGCGCTGGGGCATGTCGGTGTCTGCCGGGGTTGCTTGCCTTTACGGCGACAGCGTGGTCGACGGCAGCCTCGACTGCTTCGATCGGGACAATGCCTATCCATCGATTTCCACGGGGGTGATTTACAGCCTCAAACCCTCCGAGAAAATCGTGGTGCGCGCCCAGGTTTCCGCGGGCAAATCAGACAACAGCGCCTTTGTATTGTCCTTTGGACAGCCCTTCTAAAGTCCGGTCAGTGCCCATGGCGGGACGGAGTGACTGCCGACAGTCCAATCAAATTAACTCGCGGGGGTCGAGCAAGCGCGCTAACTCCTGTTCGTCTATCCCCGTCATCTCAGCGGCAACATCGAGGATGGCCCGTTTCTCACGATAGGCACGCTTGGCAATCTCGGCCGCCTTGCTGTAGCCGATTCTGCGATTTAGCGCCGTTACCAGAATCGGGTTGCGCGCCAGGTTCAGCTCCAGCGTGGCATGATTCACGGTAAAATCACGTATCGCCGTGTCGGCCAGCGCCTCACAGCTGTTGGCCAGCAGCGTGATGCTTTGCAGCAGGTTATGCGCGATGACCGGCAACATCACGTTCAACTGGAAGTTGCCGGATTGCCCGGCCACGGTCACGGCGGCATCGTTACCTATCACCTGGGCTGCCGCCATTGCCACCGCTTCGGGCACCACCGGGTTCACCTTGCCAGGCATGATGCTGCTTCCGGGCTGCAGCGGCTTGAGACTGATTTCCGCCAGCCCCGCCAGTGGCCCGCTGTTCATCCAGCGCAGGTCGTTGGCAATCTTCATCAGGGCGACCGCCAGGGACTTTAGCTGGCCGGAAAGCTCAACCGCTGTATCCTGGCTGCTGATGGCGGCAAAGAAGTTGTCAGCAGGAGCAAAGCCCACGCCACTCAATTCGGTCAGGTGATCGGCAAACAATACCGCGAAATCGGCATCGGCGTTGATTCCGGTACCCACAGCGGTGCCACCCTGGGCCAGTCGGCACAGGCGCTGCTGGGTATCACCGATACGCTGTTGTGCCAGGGAAAGCTGTGCCCGCCAACCGGAGAGCTCCTGGGCAAATCCCAGGGGCATGGCATCCATCAGGTGGGTGCGGCCGGTTTTGACAACCTCAGCCAGTTCGCTTTCGCGAGCAGCTATCGCTAACTTCAACTGCTGCAGCGCCGGCAGCAGTTGATTTTCCAGCGCGAGGCTGGCGCTGACATGAATGGCCGTGGGAATCACATCATTACTGCTTTGGCTGCAGTTGACATGATCATTGGGGTGAACCAGTGTATCGAGTTGTTGCGAAGCCAGGGTGGCGATGACTTCATTGGCATTCATATTGCTGCTGGTGCCTGATCCTGTCTGGAACACGTCCAGTGGGAACTGCTCCAGGTACTCGCCATCCGCAATCGCCAGGGCCGCGGAGACGATGGCCTCGGCGATTTCCTCGTCGAGGGTCCCAAGTTCCTGGTTGGCCCTGGCCGCCGCCGCCTTGACCAGGCCCAGGCTGCGGATAAAAGCCGCCGGCAAGGTCAAACCGCTAATATTGAAATTGGTCAACGCCCGCTGGGTTTGGGCCCCGTACAAGGCGCCCGACGGTACTTTGATTTCCCCGAGACTGTCGCGCTCGATGCGATAGTTTTCATTCATGACAGCCGCCTGTATCCTGCGCCTCAGCCCTTACTGGCAATGCGTTCCAGCACATACCTCAGGACACCACCGGCGCGGTAATATTCAACCTCGACCGCAGTATCCAGACGTGAATGCAGCTCGATTTCCCGTTCCTCACCCGACGGGTAATGAATGATGGCGGGACAAACCTGCTTGGGCGTCAATTGGCCATCGAGCCCCAGTATATCGAAGGTTTCATCACCGCTGAGCGCAAGCGTTCTGCGACTCTCGCCGTCCGCGAATTGCAGGGGAAGTACGCCCATGCCCACCAGGTTGGAACGGTGGATGCGCTCGAAGCTCTCCACAATCACCGCCTTTACCCCCAACAGTAGAGTCCCCTTGGCGGCCCAGTCGCGGCTGGAACCCGTACCGTACTCGGTACCGGCCACGATCACTGTGGGCAGGCCCTTGCCCAGGTATTTCATCGCCGCGTCATATATAAACAGCGGCTCGGTACAGCCGATCAGGCGGGTATAGCCGCCCTCGATAGCGGGAGTCATCTCATTGCGGATCCGAATATTGCCAAACGTTCCGCGCATCATGATTTCATGGTTGCCACGCCGCGAACCGTAGGAATTGAAGTCGGACTCGGATACCCCATGCTCGCGCAGGAATTGCGCCGCCGGGCTATCAGACGGGATAGCACCGGCGGGAGAAATATGGTCGGTGGTCACCGAGTCCCCCAACATGGCCAGCATCGGCGCGCCCACGATATTGCCCTGGTTGCCAGCGTACTGGTCTTCAAAGAACGGCGGCAATCGAATATACGTGGAGTCGTCAGCAAAACTGTAGGTGTCGCCACTGCCGCTGTTGATGTCTCGCCAGTTGGCGTCACCCTCGAAAACCGAGCTGTACTCCCGCGCGAACATGTCCTTGTTGACGGTCTGAACCAGCTCTGCAATCTCCGAATTACTGGGCCAGATATCCCGCAAATACACCGGCTGGCCGTCGTTACCCATGCCAAGCGGCTCGCTGGACAGATCGACTCGCGTGGTTCCCGCCAGCGCATAGGCCACCACCAACGGCGGCGAGGCCAACCAGTTGGCACGCACCAGCGGGTGAATCCTGCCCTCGAAATTGCGGTTACCGGACAGTACAGAGCAAACCACCATATCGTTCTGCTCGATAGTGGTCGCAACCGCCTCGGGTAAGGGCCCCGAATTGCCGATACAGGTAGTGCAGCCATATCCAACCAGGTTGAAGCCCAGGGCATCGAGTGCGTCCTGCAGACCGGCCCGGGCAAGATAATCGGTAACGACCCGGGAACCGGGAGCCAGCGAGGTTTTAACCCAGGGCTTACGTTCAAGGCCCCGGGCCAGGGCCTTTTGCGCCAGCAGTCCGGCCCCGAGCATAACGGCGGGATTGGAGGTATTGGTACAGGACGTTATAGCGGCAATAACGACATCCCCGTGGTGCATAGCCTGCTCGCTACCGGCCAGGGCGAACTCCTGTTCGGCTTGCCCACTTTTACCCTCGAGTTCCAGAAAATTATCGATGGCGTCCTTCAACTTTGCCACCGGAACCCTGTCCTGGGGCCTTTTGGGGCCAGCCAGATTGGGCTCCACCGTTGCCATATCCAGCGTCAGGGTCGAGGCAAATTCAGGGGTGGGTGAGTTCTCGTCACGCCACATTCCCTGCGCCTTGCAATAGGCTTCAACCAGCGCGATGGTGGCCTCGTCCCGGCCGCTCAGGCTGAGGTAATTGAGGGTCTGGGCATCGACCGGGAAAAAGCCGCAGGTGGCGCCGTATTCCGGCGCCATATTGGCTATGGTCGCGCGATCAGCCAGGGGCAGGTGATCAAGCCCGGCGCCGTAGAACTCGACGAACTTGCCGACAACCTTGTGCTCGCGCAACATCTGCACCACCCGCAGCACCAGGTCGGTGGCGGTGATCCCCTCCTGCAGCTGTCCGCTGAGCTCGAATCCGACCACATCGGGAATCAGCATGGAAATCGGCTGCCCCAGCATCGCGGCCTCGGCTTCGATACCGCCAACGCCCCATCCCAGCACACCCAGGCCGTTGATCATCGTGGTATGGCTATCGGTACCCACCAGAGTGTCCGGGTAGGCCAGGGTTTCATCGCCCTGCGTTTCTGACCATACCGCACGGGCCAGGTACTCCAGGTTCACCTGATGGCAGATTCCGGTGCCCGGCGGTACCACACTGAAGTTATCGAAAGCGCCCTGCCCCCACTTCAAAAACTGGTAACGCTCGAGGTTGCGCTCCATCTCGATGGCAACGTTTTCCTCGAAGGCACTCGCAGTGGCGAAGCTGTCGATACTGACCGAGTGATCAATCACCAGGTCGACTTTGGAGAGGGGGTTGATTTTTTGTGGGTCGATGCCTTTCCTGACCAGGGCATCGCGCATCGCGGCGAGGTCTACAACCGCTGGCACGCCGGTAAAATCCTGCATCAACACCCGCGCCGGATGATAGGCTATCTCCTGGTTACTGCCGCGACCAGCGCTCGCAACGAGGGCTTCAATGTCGTCGCGCGAGCAGGCAACGCCATCCTCATGACGCAACAGGTTCTCCAGCAGGATCTTGCTCGACACCGGCAAGCGCGCCACCTCCTCGCGGCGCGCCAGGGCACCACCATTGACCGCAAAGTAGCTGTAGCTCACCCCATCGACCACGAGTTCACTTCTGGTAGCAAAAGAATCATTGGAATTAGACATTTTTATCTCCATTGAGTCCCCGCCCGGCTCCCGCCAATCACCCGCTGTGCAGTCCCGGGCCTGTGGCATCAATTCCGGCGGGCCTCATCGTGTAATAACCACCGACGGCCAATACCTCGCGGGACAAAAACGTCCCGGCAAACCCGTGCCTTTTCGCGCACATTATCACTCCCGGAGTGGAGTCTCAAATGGGGCGATTGGCGGTTGCGCCGCCACCGCCCGACGACGCCGGTCCCGGGCTACTGGAAGTTGATCCAGCTATTGTAGGCTCCGAGGCGAAAACGCTCGCCCTCGAATTCCAGTACGATCCCCGGCTCGCTGATCTCGATCAGCCTGAGGCCCGCTACAATGGTGTCGCCCTCTCTGTAGAGATTGCCATTGAGAACCACGCCCCGATCAGCCGGTCGAGCCGCGGGCATATGATCGTTGTACTTCAGGCTGGGAATCTGATGGCGTAGTTCCAGCGACAGGTCGGTGATCTGCTGCGCCCGCAAGAAGGCACCGCCCGGGCCTTGCGTTGCCGCAGCGGTATTGTTGAGCGCCGGGATTGCCGACCTAACGCCGCTGGAACTTTTATCCGGCGCTGTGCGATAGAGCGATTCGACCCTAGGGTTCGGAGTGATTTTTGCAGGCTCCATTCGTTTTGCCGTCGAGTCGCGCGCCGAACCGGTAGCGGGCAGATCGACAGCAGCATCCTTGGTGTCGGGCCCCGGCTGCTCCTGGCTAGCGCGCCCCGTAACGGGCTTGACCGACTCCGCGCTGTCGGCCACCCCAGCCGCGGGTTTTGCGGCGACGGCTGATTCTACCTCTGCAGCAGGCCCGGGAATGCGCCCGACGGGAGCCGCTTGGGAGGCGCCACTGCTGGCGCGGGGATCAGCCCGGGTCGCTGCCGGCGCACTTGCAACGGGAGCGACGGCGGTGGCTTGGGCGCCAGCGGCTGGGCCGATAGCGCCCGCCGTCGATTCCGTGGATTGCGCCGGCTGCAGCTGTGCCTGCGGGGCAGCGGGCGCCACCGCGACGTCGGGCTGCGGCATTCGGTCTCGCAAAAAGTCGAATACCAGGTACCCGACTACCAGTGCGATCAACCAGCGC
Source organism: Cellvibrionales bacterium (assembly GCA_024645065.1). Classification (GTDB taxonomy): domain Bacteria; phylum Pseudomonadota; class Gammaproteobacteria; order Pseudomonadales; family JAHEGP01; genus JAHEGP01. Next base: position 9,114 of record JAHEGP010000016.1, read on the forward strand.
TCGAGGTGCAGGCGTTGCAATAGCGGGGGCGCCGCTTCGTCTCCCGAGCGATGCACGGATTGCAGGGTTGGAATATGGTTTTTCTCATTGCGTTCCTGTTCCGCGCGATTGAGAGCATCGAGAATCAGCGACATTACTGCGCTCCTGTGTGGGCGGTGGTTTCCACCTGCAACACCGGGCTTTCGCCAAGCAGCTGGCGAACCCGCAGGATGGTATTGGTTCCCGCAACCCCGTCCACCAACAGCAACTGCTCGCTCTGGAACAGTGCCACCCGCTGCTGCAATAATTCGTTATACCGGGTATCGGCAAGGCCTTTCGGCTGACCGTCCAACTGGGCAAATTGTTGCGCGAGCCAGGTAACCGCCTCGCCCTCGTCGTCGAGTCGCATCGGCCCCGTGTAACCGGGCGGCTTCTGCCAGGGCAGGACGAACGTTCCAGTCCACAGTTCGCCCAGTTGCTCGAGCGTTATTGAATAATCACCCTGCTCTCCGGCGAGCATAACGCTATCATCTTCCAGGCTCACCACTACCAACCAGGCATTGACTCCGTCCGGGGTAAGTATTTCTATCACCACTGGCGCATTGTAGGTCAGCAACTGCGGCCAGCTCTCGGCCCGCAAGGTGTCGCAGCGCCAGCGCTCGCTGGCCAGGCGTCGACAGGGATCCTTGAGCGGGGCATCGATAATACCCTGTTGCACCAGCAGTAAAGCAAGGGCCGCGGACCGATCATAGAACACCATGGCGTCCAGGGCCGGCTGCTCACCGGCGATTGCATGGGTCTCGTGCTCCGCGCCGGCCTGATCGATCGCGTCGCCAATGGCATCGCCAACGACTGGCGTGTCTGCAAACGCCGGCTGCTCAAGCCAGGGCACAGGCTCGGCCAGGAGTGCCGTCACGTCGGCAGCGGCGCCGGATGAAGGTCCCTGATCGCCTGTCTCAGCCGGCAGGACAGGAGCAGTTTCGGGCATTGTGGATAGAGCAGGAACCGCGGTGAGATCAGGATCCTGATCAGGGCCAGCATCCGGAGCAACTGGAGCGGGCGCGGCAGCTGTATCCGCTGAGCGCGCCGGGATTCCGGCAACGATATCGGGCTGAGGATCCGGAGTGGCAGGTGCCGGGTCGGAGGCCGGAACCGGCGATGCTGGCACCACTCCGGGGCCTGCTGCGACCTCACCTGGCAGAGGGTCCGCGTCACCCGCCAGACTGGCTATATCTGCCTGCTGCCCCTGCCACCACAACAAAGCGCCAGCCGCTGTCAGCAGCAACACCGCAGCGGCAGCCGGCCAGGCCCAGCGTGCGCTGCCGGCAATCCGCTCATCGTCTTCCCCCTTGACCTCCAGCGTCGCCTGACGCGCCATGGCCATATCGACCCGGGCCTTGTTCTGCCCATAGGTGCCCAGCAGGATGCGATCGCAGAGTACGTTGATCAGCCTGGGTATACCCTGGCTCTCCTTGTGTATGTGCTGCACCACTTTGGGCGGGAACAGTTCCTGGTTGGCATGCAGACCCGCCACCTGGAGGCGGTGACGAATATAGCCTGCTGTCTCATCCAGGGTCAGGGGCTTGAGTTGATAACGGGCGGTAACGCGCTGGGACAACTGCCGCAGTTCAGGCCGGGCCAACATGACCTTGAGCTCCGGCTGGCCGATCAGGATGATCTGTAGCAGCTTGCGGGTATTGGTTTCGAGATTGGTGAGCAGGCGAATCTGCTCGAGCGCTTCGAATTGCAAATGCTGTGCTTCATCGATCAATAACACCGTGTTGCGGCCCCGCTGGTGATTTTCCAGCAGGAAGCGGTGAAGCTTGTCGGTCAACTCCTTGAGGTTCCGGTCCTGGTCCTGATAGTCGATATGGAGCTCGTCACAGACTACCGCCAGTAACTGAACCGCGTCCAGCGCCGGATTGAGGATCAGGGCGACATCGGTCTTCGGCGGCAGTTGTTCAAGCAGGCAGCGGATTATGGTGGTTTTGCCGGTACCGACTTCGCCGGTCAGCAGGATAAAGCCGCCGCCCACACCCACGCCGTAGAGCAGATGCGCCAATGCGTCGCGGTGGCGCTCGCTCATGAACAGATAGCGTGGGTTTACCGCGATTGAGAAGGGTGCTTCTTCAAGCCCAAAATACTTGTGATACATACAGCCCGGTCACTCGTTAGCCAAGTACTGCATTATGGGAAATATGGGCCACGCTGACCACTGTTAAAATACGGCTCCAAAACCCGGCTCACCCGTGGGGAACAGCCGGGTAACGAGGCAAACCGGCCACCACCCGATGGATATTGCGATAGCCGGCCCAATCCGCAATACTCGCCGCAGCGCCATCCGCTGGCGGAGCAGCATTACTGCCGATTTCGAGCTGCACCAGAAGGTGGTTCACCGAATTCAATAAGAGGACTCCATGATGAGCCAGGCCCCGCGCATTCCGCGATCCAGAGACAATGACTACAGCGAGGAAATCGCCGCCGAGCGGCGCGATTTCGTCACCCGGCAAACGGGCCAGGCTTTGCCACACATAGGGCACTATAACCAGCCGGTTGAACAGCTCTCGGGCAACATAGAGAACTTTTTTGGCGTTGCTCAAATGCCCCTGGGGCTGGCGGGGCCAATGCGTGTCAACGGCGAGCATGCCGACGGTGACTTTTATGTGCCCATGGCCACCACGGAGGGCACCCTGGTGGCAAGCTACAGTCGCGGCATGAAACTGCTGAACGCCTGCGGCGGTGTAACGACTACGGTGGTTGAAAAGTACATGCAGCGCTCGCCGGTGTTTTCGTTTGCGGACAGTCGCCAGAGCCGCGAATTTGGCGCCTGGGTCATTGCCCGCTTCGAGGCGATAAAAAAGGCTGCTGAGGCTACCACCAGCATCGGCAAGCTGAGCCATATCGAACAGTACCAGATCGCCCGCCTGCGCTACCTGCGCTTCAACTACACCACCGGCGATGCAGCCGGACAAAACATGGTAGGTAAAGCCACCCTCGCCGCCTGCGAGTGGATCCAGGACAATTACCCGGCACCCTACAGCTGGACACTCTCCGGCAATATCGATACCGACAAGAAACACTCGCAAATGAACCTGATGCATTCCCGTGGCACCCGGGTGGTGGCTGAGGCCACTATTCCCAATGCCACTCTCCAGCAAATGATGGGTGTCAGCACCCGCACCCTGTATCGCCAGCGCCAGATATCTAACGTTGGAGCAATGCTGTCGCATGCCGCTAACAATGGTGCCCACGCGGCCAATGGTATCGCCGCGGTATTTATTGCCACCGGACAGGACGAAGCCAATGTCGCCGAGTCTCACGCTGGCCTGGTCTATACCGAGCTAATGGATAACGACGACTACTACTGGTCGATCACCCTGCCCTCCCTGATTGTGGCTACCTATGGCGGCGGCACCGGCCTTGGCACCCAGCGAGAGGCCCTGGAGATGCTCGGATGTTACGGCCAGGGCAAGGCCGTCAAACTCGCCGAGATTATTGCCGCCACGGTGCTGGCGGGGGATATTTCACTCAGTAGCGCTATTCTGGCTGGCGACTGGGTATCCAGCCACGACCGCCTCGGCCGCAATCGCCCTTGATTCGGTTCAAATGCCAGCGGCAATTACCAGCCTGGTAATTGCCTGTTCCCCCGCGATAGCGGTACAGTAGGACATCCCCCAAGGAGTTGGCTACATGCTGCAAGTACAGGACACTTTTTCCACTGTTGAATCACTTTTTTTCAAGAACCTCAATCGCATTGCCAAGCCGCTGATAAAGGCTGGTATCGGGTCCCCTGGGCCATTGCCGACCGGGCTGATACTGCTGGAGACCATTGGTCGCAAAACCGGGCGCCGGTTCGAGACCCCGGTAGTGGCATCCATGTTTGGCAAATATCTGTTGATCGGCACGGTCCGAAACCGCTCCCAGTGGATCAAAAACCTGGCGGCCCAGCGCGATGTCAATTACTGGATCAAGGGTAAAACCCGAACCGCTGGAGTGACCGTATTTTTGCCGGGGGGCGACTTCGCCAGTCAGGGTGCAGACTTACCCCCGCTGCTCGTTCCCATGGCCAAAGCGCTATTTCTATTTACCCGGAGCATTGGCGCCAGCTTCGCGATTTTACAAACCCGAGACCAATAGCACCGTCTCGTCCGGGCTTGCAATGAGCCCGTTACCCGGTGGCGCCCGACCCGCAAACACATCTTCTCACCGCAGTTGCGCAAAGTTAATCAGCGGCCAGTTTGGGCCTCCCGACAGAACCTTTCGCCGGGCGCAGAGTCCTAGTAATAAGGCGGGTATTGGTAATGTCGTTAATAACCAATCACTCTAAGATCAAATTTTTATAGAAAACCTTGGTCTTAATACACTTGTCGACGGACGACGTAAGTACCAAAGATCTAATGCAGTGAACAGGCAGATGCTGGTGAATAGCAAGCCTGCATACGAAGAAGAATATGCCCAGGAGAGGTGAGTATCATGAAAAGACATTACTATATTTCCGATTCCCTTGATGAACTGTCAACCGTGCAGCGTGAACTCACTGGGCAGGGCATCACCACGCCACAAATCCACGTACTGAGCTGGGATGATGCCGAGGTGGCCCGCCGCGAGCTCAACGAGGTTGAGGCCGTTCTCAAGAAAGACGTCGTAAACTCGATGAACCGCGGCGCTCTGATCGGGGTGATGGCGGCCCTGGGGGTTCTGCTGTTTGGCTTTGTGTCCGGGTTTACCAACAGCGCGCTGGGCTGGATGCCGATTATTTTCCTCGCCATCGTGATGCTGGGTTTTTGCACCTGGCTCGGCGGCTTTTATGGTATCCAGGAGCCCCACCACCAGTTCAAGCGGTTCCAGCAGGACCTGGAAAAGGGCAGGCACGTGTTTTTTGTCGACCTGTACCCGGAGCAGGAAGCCATCATGGACGATCTCGTGAAGCGCAAGCCGGGACTGCGTCACGCCGGAGACGATGCCTCCGTGCCATCCTGGGTCGTCCAGTTCCAGAACCGCTGGCGTAACTTTGTCGAGGTCATGCCCTGAACGTCAGTTCTCTCCCCTCACGCGTCGGCTGACTGCCGGCGCGTCTTTTTTACCTGCGAACCGAATTCTCCCGGCCACGCACGCTAACTGCTGAGTCCCCCGGCCGCGGTGACCCCGGTACTAGCAGACCGCTTCATCAACGACCCGCACGCGATTACCGTCAAATTCGACCAACTGGCCGGCAACTATCTTGCACCGCCGCCGCAACTCTACGGCGCTATCGACGGTAACCAGGCCGGCATCGATACGCTGTTTTGCCTGCCCCCCGCTGTCACACCACCCCTGCAACTTCAGCAGGTTATTGAGAGCGATGAAGGGCTGCCCCTGCAAATTGAACTGCTGCATCAGGCCTGTGCCCGGTTGCGTTGTTCGTTTTTATGTTGCAGCTTTCTTTCACGGTTGGTCCGTCGCTGCTCCCTGGCGGCATCCCCCAGATGCTTCATACCCCGGGAGCTTGCGAGGCGCATCTGCTTCTCCCGCTGGGCAAAGCGCTGGCGCTGCAATTCGCTGGTTTTGTGGTGGCAATGGGGGCAACTGACCCCGGGTTCATAGTACTCGCTCGCCATATCCTGCGCAGTAATCGGCATACGGCAGGCATTACACTGCTGGTAACTGCCCTGCTGCAATTGATGGTTCACCGCTACCCGATTGTCGAATACAAAACATTCGCCTTCCCAGCTCGATCGCTCCTCGGGAACGTCCTCAAGGTATTTCAGGATGCCGCCCTCGAGGTGATAAACCTCTTCAAAGCCCTGCTGCTTGAGAAAAGCGGTGGATTTCTCGCAGCGGATACCGCCGGTGCAGAACATGGCAACCTTCTTGTGCCGGGAGGGATCCAGGTTTTGCTTTACGAAGTCGGGAAATTCGCGAAAAGTGGTGGTTTTGGGGTTGACCGCATTTTTGAAGCTGCCGATCTGCACCTCATAGTCGTTGCGTGTATCGATGAGGGTCACCTCCGGATCGGCTATCAGCTCATCCCAGTCTGCGGGCTTCACATAGGTGCCGACAATATGATTGGGGTCTATATTCGGCTGACCCATGGTGACGATTTCCTTCTTCAACTTGACCTTGGCTCGCAGGAACGGGACCGTATCATCATAGGATTCCTTGTGGCTGAGCCTTGCCAGTCTCGAATCCTGCTTGAGCCAGTTCAGCAGCGAGTCGATCCCGTCGCGCGGCCCCGCCACGGTGCCGTTGATACCCTCTCGGGCCAGCAGCAGGGTACCCTTGATACCATTGGCGTCCATGATCTCGAGCAAGGGCTCACGCAGGGCGGCGTAATCGTCCAGCGGGACAAACAGGTACATGGCCGAAACCACGATATCGGGGGAGCTGGTCATCATTTATTCCTTTCAGCGGTCTGGAACGTAAATCCAGGGCATTGATCTCGGCGCGTATTATAGGGAAACCGGACTCCTTCGTCAGCAGGCAATCCCGGGGCGGGCCGGAATCTCGCCGGGACACCGCGGCAACAAGCCCGACTGGATGTGAAGCATCCGATTTTATCCCCACAGGTTTTTTAAAACCCAGCGTTTACTGATAGACTTCCCAGCTCGCAATGTGGCTTTAATTGCGGGCTCACCCACAGGGACAACACATGAATAAATCGCTCTTTTTGCTTACCGTGACGGCGCTGGTACAGGCTTGCGCGTCTTCCCAACCGGCCGATGACCAAATCCATGGCGGCATCGACAATCTTTACGCGCTCAACGGCTGTTACGACAACCTGGCCGCAAGCAATCCCGCCACCCCGGCTAACAGGTACCTGAGCACGATCATCTGGCAGCAGTTTTCCCATTTGCCCCATAACGAGATTGCCCATGTCGACATCAACGCCATCTCCGACAAAACCATTGTGGCGACCGCCATTGGTCATTCAGGGGAGATTATCCTGAAGAACGACCTCAGGAATGGGGATGAATTCGTGCTGAAGAACGGCGCGCTCAACTTCACCACGTACCATGAATTTTCGTTCGCCTATCCCGCCGATTACCGCTTTGCCTCCGCCGGTTGTGACGCCGTGACCCTCGGGGTTGATGCCGTATGCCCAGGCAAAACCGGGTCTAAAGGTGTATTGGCTGGAGCCGCACTGACGGTCTGGCCAGACCCCGGCCAGTCCCAGGCCGCGATGCGCTTTGTTCGCAACTGGGGAAGCTGTGAGCAGTACCAATACGGCATAGACCCTGACCGCGGCCTGCGTGAGACCGAACAGCGCAAGCAGTTGTAAGGGCAGCTGCCCAAGGCGTCTTCATGCCCGGGGCCCAACGGCTATTCAGCTTATGGGCTGCGGGCAGCATCCCTCGGGTTGATGGGGTGTCCGCTGCGAAAACAGGGTGACTAGTACTCTTTCAGGGTGATATTGCCGTATTCAGCGGATCGGGAAGCGGTTGAGCGCCAGGCGTGCCTCGCCGGCAATGGCGCGTCCTTACCAAGAGGCGCAACAACGCGGGCGACCGCTTCCCGGTCCGCCCGGAGGGAGCTTACCAGATGCTCCAATCCATCGTTGCAGCCTTTGAAAAGGGCGCGCCATTTCCTGCAGGCTACGCCTTGACTTGAATCATCTGGTAAGCTCTGCATGCGACAATATCACCCTGAAAGAGTACTAGTGCCCATGGCAGTTTCGCTGCAACACATTGAGCAGGCGCTGAGGGCGCGCCAACCTCGCAAACAAGCTCTAAGGCGCTTGTTCAAGCGCGCGGCGGTGGCCCTGATCCTGCGACAGGTGGGTGGTGGAGCAGAGGTACTGATGATCCAACGCTCGCGCAACCAGGGCGATCCCTGGTCCGGCGATATGGCCTTCCCGGGGGGCTTTCTCGACCCACCGGATCACCACGGTCTCGACGCCGCACGCCGGGAAACCGTCGAGGAAATTGGCCTGCAACTGGCGCCGGACAGCTGCATCGGCCGGCTGTCGGAGCTTACTGTGCCCTTGTTGCCGGGTCGGCGGGGCTTGGTTGTATCGCCCTATGTGTTTCGGCTTGATGGTGAGCCGAACCTGGCAGCCAACGCCGAGGTTGCCGAAATCATCTGGGTACCACTGGCGTTTCTGCAGGACCCGACCAATCGCGAAAGTCTTGTCTGGGGCAAGCGAGGAATCGGCATTCCCATGCCCTGCTACCGCTACCGGGGCCGGCCGATATGGGGCCTTTCACTGCGCATGCTGCGCGAACTTCTTGCCCTGGTATAAGCCCACCCGCCGGGGGCCCGTTGGGCGCCTTTGGCCCGCCCGGGCCATAACCGCCTGACACCGCTACGCCGGCAATTCCGCCAGCCGTTCGAACAGCCTGCGATAAAAGCTGGCCTGGGGGCCCACCTGCCAGGGTTCGGGCAGGGACACGATATCGATATGGTCGCAATGCACCACCTCGTAGTGCCACTCCCCGGGCTGGAACCGACTCTGCCCGGCAATTTCACCCCCCACCGGGTGCTCGCCGCTGATACGCGGATAGAGCTGGGAGTAGACCGACACCAGGCCATCGTTATGCCACCAGTCGGAAGAACGGAAGCCGGGATAGAACTTTCTTTTGAAGCGCTTGCGGCCGATATACAGCGCGGTCGGGATGGCAAACGGATTCATGCGCGGTTCAGGGTAGTGGTGCTTCGATAAATAACCCTCAAAGGTTTGCTCGGTCGCGTAGGAAAAATAATAGGTGTCGGGGTTGGTCTTGCACATCGCATTCTGCTCGAGCAATCCCTGGATGGTGAGGCCGTAAGCGGCGTTGTCCTTGCCGCGAAACATGGGCGTTTTGGCGACGTGCTCCAGCTGCTGTTCGAGGCTCTCGGCGGGGTCGCTGGAAAGCCCCCAGTGATCCAAATCGAAGTCATACCAGCGGTCGAACAGGTCACCGGTCAGGCGTATATTGAATTCAATCGCCCTCACCAGTAAATCACCGATACTTTTCGGGTCGACCAGACCGGTCTTTTTATTACAGCCGAAAAAGTAGGTCGCAGTGCTGCCATTGAGCACGCCGGAGATGGAGTTGAGCGACTTGATCCAGTTGGCGCTGGAGCCCCAGCCAAAAAAGTCCTCGGCCAGCAGATGTTGCAACATCCAGATAGTGGGCCCGCCCATGCTGTGCCCCACCAGGTGCACCGGTTTTTCCTCGGACCAGTCGGGATGAAAAGCGCTCTCGGTGGAGTACTCCCTGCCAAACCGATCGTGACCCGCCTGTTTCGAGTGACTTTTGCCGTAATCCACTTTGCCGCCACGAATCTGGAATGCCAACTCACAGGCGCGATCATGCATACTGCTGATGGGGCCTACGCTGGCAACATGGCGCGCCAAGGGCGACTTCACGCTGGTAGCAGTACCCCAGTAGGGAAAACCCCCGACCTCACACGGCCCCCATCCGAACAAACCGTGGCACAAAATTACCGGGTATTGATTTGCCATCTTCGCTTCCTCTCATAGGCACTGTATTGCGCGCGCCAGTATCCCCCAATTTGAGGCACTACTCTAGCCTTGGGAGGGGCTTGCAGGCCGCTAAGCCGGCGAGTACTGCTGCACCGTGCTATAACCCTGCACCCAGCGGTATTGCATGATATCGATCGCGAATATCACCACGGCGGGGTTATCCATGAGAGCCTTCAGTGTGGGATTGCGTTGCAACAGCGCAGCGGCGGCGCCCTCGCGCTGCGGCCCTGAAAGTCTCCGCACCCGACCCGCAGCACTAAGGGCCACGCCATCGATGTGGTCCTGAATGCGACGGGTCCGGTTATCCCACAACAATCCGACGATGGGGTGAGCCTGCATATTGCGCACCTTGCGGGTGTGCTCCAGCGACGCCAGGTAAACCTCTTTCAAGTCGGGCGCGAAGGCGAACGCCATCAGGTGCAGATCGGGATGGCCCGCATGGATCGTGGCCAACACGCACTGCACCTGTTCCCCGAGCAGGGCGCCGATGCGCCGGGGTAGCGGTTCGCCCTGCATCACGCTTGACTAGTGGGTGAGATATTCAGGACCGAAGCCCATCGACCACAACACAACAGTGGCGGCCCGCAGGCTCACCAGCATCACCAGCGCTACTGTTATCACTGACGTGGAGTACATAAAGGCGCGCTCGGCTGGAATATTCATCACAATCGGCATCCCCTTGTAGATCAGGTAGACGCTGTACATGCCGGCGATGAACATGATGAGGCCATTGAACCAGACATTGGGCCATAAACCCGCCAGCCCGGCGATAAACAAGGGGGCTGTGGCGTAGATCGCCATCACCATGCCAAGGCGGGGGTCTGCGGGTTCTTCGCTGTAGGTCCTGCGCATCCAGTTGATCAGCTCAGCAAAACACCACACGCCGATGAGCGCGCCGATGTAACTGAGCAGACACAGGGTAAAGGCGCTGCCCATGGTCAGGTAGGCGACGGTGCCTTCATCGGACAGCTGCCAGCCAACCTGGGTAACACCGATAAAAAAAGCCACTGCGGGGATCAGCGCCAGCCACGGTACAGTGGACAGAAATTCAGCCGATTTGGTATCCCGCTCAGCGCGAATCTCGAGCCATTCGCTGGCGGGATGGGAAAATATGCCGGTAATATGCTTGAGTGCCATGCTTCGTCCCTCTTTTTCGGTCGCCCTGTGTCCCTTACGTGGTAGTGAAAACATTGGACCTCAGGCGGCGCTCGATCAGCCGATACTCCCGTTGCCATCCCCACCCGCCAGGCGCCGCTAGGCATCGCCCATGCGCTCCAGGCTGGAGAGCTGCAAGACGGTGATTCCACCGTACTCGAGTGCAATCAGGCCATCATCGCGCCACTGATTCAGGATCTTGCTCACCGCCTGGCGAGAGGCACCGAGCATATTGGCCAGATCCTGTTGGGTAATCTCCACTCTATAGTCAGGCGGCCCCATCGGGTTTGCATTCACAAGATACACCAGCCGATTGGCCATCCTTGGTTCCAGCGAGCGCAGGGTGACGTCTGTGTAGAAATGCAGCATGTGCCGAACCCGGGCACACAGCAGGCGGTTCAACTGGCGGGAAAAGGCAGCATGATCCTGGTAGAGCCGCTGAAAATTGGCCTTGCTCAATTGAGCAAGCTCGCCCCGCTCAATCGCCATCGCTGTATTGGAGGCAGGCCCGCCATCGATCAGACTGATCTCCCCAAAGCAATCACCGGGACCAAAAATGGCGAAGATCACTTCCCGGCCATCCGGCGCCTGGTTGGTTACCCGCACGGAGCCGCTGCGCACTTGCCACAGCGCCCCGAGTACCGAGCCTTCCGCATAGATCAGCTCACCTTTCGTCACCGGTCGACTGCGCATCAGTTCGCGTGTGCGCAGCTGCAGATCCTCAGGCAATTGACCAATCCAGTTGCTGCCACTGTAAGGTACCACCACCGCGCTCTACCTCTTGTTTCGCCGTATCGCGATCAGGCCAGTATCACATGTCGGGCAAATGTCATCCAGATGGCAGATTTTTAGCCATGACGGGCGTATTCTCGTGGTCTTATCCGTGCTTGGAGTCAAGCAAGCCACAACGAGAGGATTACAGATATGAGTACTTCAACCAGGGCCGCTGTAATGAACCAGGGCAATGAGATGGTATTTCCGCCCCAATTCGAGTCGGTGGAGGCAGAGCGTGAAGACCGCAAGCGCAAGCTGGCAACCGCTTATCGCCTGTTCGGGAAGTTCGGTTTCGATGAGGGCGTTGCCGGGCACATCACCGTGCGCGATCCTGAGTTGAACGATCACTTCTGGGTCAATCCGATGGGTGTTTCTTTTAAACAGATCAAGGTTTCAGACCTGATGCTGGTCAGTCACGCCGGTGACGTCGTCGAGGGTAACGGCCTGCTCAACGCCGCCGCCTTCGCGATTCACTCGCAGATTCACAAGCATCACCCGCGGGTCACCGCCGCCGCCCACTCCCACTCGGTGTACGGCAAAGCCTGGGCTTCAGTGGGTCGCAAACTCGATCCCCTCACCCAGGATTCCTGTGCGTTTTATGACGATCACGTGCTGTTCAACGACTTTACCGGGGTAGTGCTGGACCTGAGTGAAGGCGAGCGGATTGCCGCCGCGCTGGGAGACAAGAAAGCGGCGATCCTGCGCAACCATGGCCTGCTGACGGTGGGCACGACTGTCGAATCCGCGGCCTGGTGGTACATCACCATGGAGCGAACCTGCCAGGCGCAGCTGCTGGCCGAAGCCGCCGGGAAGCCTGTCTTGATTGATCCCGCCAGTGCCAGGGCCACCTGGGAAACGGTGGGCAGCGAATTGGCCGGCTGGTTCAGTTACAAACCCCTGCACGACGTGATCTGTGCGGAACAGCCGGATATGTTCGATTAGCAGCGGTTCGATGCAGGGCGCGCCCGGGGCGCAAACGGCGGCGGTTCGGGGCGAACACCCCGGGGCCGCTGCCATGACAACATTCAGGGAGAACAGTATGCCCAAGACACCAGACGTGATAGACCAGTGGCATTCGCTAGTCGCCAGCGGCAACCCCGCTGGCCTCGATCAATTGCTGGACGACGATGTGGTATTTCACTCTCCCGTGGTGCACACCCCTCAATGTGGCAAGGCCATCACCAGCCTGTACCTTGGCGCCGCATTTTCGGTACTGGCCAACGACGCTTTCACCTACGTCAGGGAAGTGGTCGGCGAGCACGACGCGGTGCTGGAATTCACCACCGAAATCGATGGCATCAGTATTAACGGCATCGACATGATTCACTGGAACGACGCCGGGCAGATCACCGACTTCAAGGTGATGGTAAGACCGTTAAAGGCGGTCAACCTGCTGCATCGGAAAATGGCCGAAATACTCCAGGCGATGAGCCAGGCTTCCAGTGCGCGC
>JAHEGP010000191.1 GCA_024645065.1 Cellvibrionales bacterium
CGACCCCGCCTGGATGGCAGTTACCGACTGCGCATGCCGGTGGGTGTCGATCATGGGAAGCTGGAAGTTGTCAGCGCCCATGGCAGGACCGTAGCTATCGAGTTGGCTTTTGCAGGCGGTGATCTGCAGTTGGCGCCGATTACTACCGAGGCACCCGCGACGGTGCTGTTGCCGGGGGATGCGACCATGCGGCTGGTCTTTACCGGCCTTGGCGATACCGCCGATCCGGCATTCGGCAGTGACCTGAGCGGCTTTCAGCTTGGTCGACGGACTCCGCCGCTGTCCTCCCAGTCAAACAGCATCGATCTGGTGCGGGGGCAGCAAAATCCGGCCAGTGTATTGCTGGCGGCGGGTAAATACCGGGTCTATGCCAGCCGCGGGCCCCATTACAGTGTGAGCAGTCAGGATATCGAGCTGGAAAGCGGTCAACAGTTGCGCTTGACGCTGCCAGCGCTGCGCCGCGTGGTCGATACCCGGGGCTGGGCCAGCACCGATTTTCATGTTCACAGTGGTTACAGCTTCGATTCGGCGATTTCCCCGGAGCAGCGATTACGCAGCTTCGTGGCACAGGACGCGACGGTGCTGGTAGCTACCGAGCATGATCGCCTTGTCGACCTGGCTGAACGCGCCAGGGAACTGGGTTACCAGCGGCAGCTGACCGTGGTGGGCGGTGCAGAATTGACCGGCATGGTGCGCAGCCGCCAGGCGCCCACGACCATCGGCCACCTCAACGTCTACCCCTTGCCTTACGAGTCCAGCGCATTCGCCGGCGGCATGCCACTCCATGAAGGCATGCGTCTGCGCCAGGTCATGGCTACTGTAAGGGGGCTGGATCCTGGTGTTCTGTTCCAGTTGAATCACCCGCGCGCTGGCGCCGGGCCGGATAACGCCGGCGCCTTTTTCGAGCATTTATCAGTGGGTGAGCATTTCAATCCCGGCCTGCCCCTGGAAAATATCCAGAACCGGTCGCTGATAGAAGCCGATGAGAATGGTGTCAGGGATATCGATTTTGACCTGCTGGAAATGGCGAATGGACCGGACCTTGAACAATACCAGCGAGTGCGGGCGGACTGGCTGTCGCTAATTCTGCAGGGAGAATATCGTCCAGCCGTGGCCAGCAGTGACTCCCATCATTTGTATCAGCCCGTTGCGCTGCCGCGCAGTTACGTTGCCCATGCCGGCGCGCCCGGTGATCCTGTTGTTGTGCAACAATGGCTGGATGCCGTGCGGGCAGGACGTATTATCGGGAGTTCCGGGCCGCTGCCCGAGCTACGCTTGACTAGCCCTGCAGGTGCCAGCGGGGGTGTTGGCGATACCATGACGGGGCGGGAATTTACGCTGTCGCTGGTGGTGCAGGCTGCGCCCTGGGTCGATGTCAACCAGGTCTGGGTCTATCTCAACGGGATGGTGGTCAGGGGAGCGGCGATAACAGCTGGCGAAACCCTGGAACTACCCATTGAGGTCGAGCGGGATAGCTTTCTGTTTGTCGAAGTATACGGTGATGCCGGCGAGACCTACGCGGCGCTTGCACCAGGGCAGCGGCCGATGGCCTTTACCAATCCGGTGTGGATTGATGCCGATGGTGATGGGCAATGGAGCCCGCCAGGCCTGGCGCGCCTGCCCCTTGCCATCAGCCGCCCGGCCAGCTTTCCGAATCAGCGTCCGCAATAAAACAGCCTAGCTGGCTGTAAGCTCAGCAATCAGATCCAGGAGATTGCTCATGGTGTTGTTGATTCGATCAAAGCGTTGGCTGTGCTGCAGGACCTGGTGACTCGACTGCACATAGTGGGAGCCGTCCAGCTCATCGCGGCAATGCCGCAGCAGTGCCCTGGCAGATTGTTCAGTGGTTTCCAGGTGAAACTGAAACCCGAACACGCGGTCCCGGATCGAGAACGCCTGGTTGCGACAGGCCTCGCTGCTTGCCAGATGTTGCGCGCCCGCCGGTAGTGCGAAGGTATCGCCATGCCAGTGAAACGCCATACAGCCATCAAGCAGTTGGGCTATCGGGTGTTCCTTATGCTCGCCGCGCAGGGGGAACCAGCCAATTTCCCGCCGTGGATTGGTGCTTATTTCGGCCTCGAGCGCCGCCGCGATAAGCTGCGCCCCAAGACAGATACCCAGCACGGTTTTACCGGCATCGATAGCCGCCTGGATGAATGCCTGCTCTGCCGCCAGCCAGGGATAGGCGGCATTATCGCCAACTCCCATGGGTCCCCCCATGACCACCAGCCAGTCAAAGCTGTCCAGCTTCGGCAGCCCGGTCTGGCGGTAAAGATGGGTGGCCGTGAGTAACTCGCTGCGTTTGTTAAACCAGGCGTGCATGCTGCCGAGGTCTTCAAATTCGACATGCTGCAGGTAGTGAACTCTCACCTTGGAGCGGTGTCTGGTTCAGTCAATTTTGCGCTCAACATTTTGCCGCAGATAGTATTCACTGGAGCTGTGGATCGCAGTGCCGATGCGCCCCGCCAGTTGCTCCAGTAGCTGGCTGTAGCCGCCTACCAGGGCAGCGTAGCTGTCATCGCGAACAGGTGTTCGCAGAACCTCCACCCCTTCCTGCAGTTTGTCGCCATTGCGGGTCGCGCTGATTGCCCAGCCCGCCTTGAGCGTTGCCTGGTCTTGTTCACGATTCAGTTCCAGTACCATCAGTTTGACCCGCAGATCGGGAATCTGGTCTGAGCGCCAGGGGAATTGCACCAGGTTGTTGCTGTCCAGCTGGCTTGCAAGCTGCTCCATCAGCACCCGGGTAATGCCGGCAGTCAGGGGCTCCCCCCAGCGCTGGAACTCGTTCAGCTGCAGCGTGTTGTCCTGCTTCAGGGTAATTTGAGGGCGATCGAGATAGTCCGCTATCTGTACCGGGCCTACCCCTACCGACACCGCATGTTGCGCCGTTGCCGTGACCCGGTCATCGGAATCCAGCACATAGTAGCGAGTGCCGGGGGTAACCCCGCAACCCGGCAGCAACAGCGATAGCCAGAGTGTGGCTATGATAGTCTTGGTCATGGATAGCCTCAGCGGTTGGATTTGCCTTTGATCAGGGATTCGGGCTCACGTTCTACGGTATCTGCCAGCGCGTCGATGGCTTCCGCAGCGTTGGCAATCCTTGCCAGCGCCTCTCGCAGTTCGAACAACAGGGGGGAGTCGTCGGACAGGAGGTGGCTGGCGTTGTTAATCGCTCCCTCGGCGTTGGCAAATGCCAGGCGCATGGAGCGCATGCCCTGGCGCAGGTCCCGCGCTACCAGGGGATAATCCTTGTTGAGTCCCTGGGCCAGCTTGTCGAGCTCGTTGAAAGCGGCCGCGATGTCGTTCTCAAAAATCTTATCGATGTTGGATGCGAGCCGGGTAATGGTGGTAATCGATTCATTGATATTACCCGCCATGGCCTTGAGTTCAGGGTCTGCGGTCAGCTTATCGAGGTTTTCAGCAATGTTGCTAAAATTTTTGGCCAGGGCATCGAAGTCGAAGCGATTGGCCAGCTGCGACAGTTCCTCGATTTCCGATTTGGCCGTTGGCAGTTCCCGCACGTCGGGATCGAGACCCCAATATTGCAAGGCGCTATCAAGCCCCATGAAATCCACTTCGACATAGAGCAGGCCAGTGAGCAGGCTCTGGATGCGCAGCTGCGCCCGCAGACCGCGCTGCTCGATAAGCTGGTCGAGCAGATCTTCGTAGACCAGGTCGTTGTCGAACTTGAGCTCGTCGGGATTTACCTTGACGTAGACGGCATTCATGCTTTTCATGGTTTCGGGATAGATATGACTTTCGATATCGGTAACCTCACCGATTTTTACCCCGCGCAGCTTCATGGGAGCGCCGATCTCCAGGCCTTGAATCGAGCGGTCGAAATACATCACGAAGTTCTGGCTATCGCCGAACAGGCGGCCGCCACCAAAAAACATGATGCCAGCGAGGGTGATCGCGATGGCTCCAATGATGAAGGCTCCGATCGTTGCGGTGTTGGCTTTGTTACTCATCAGCGTGAACCCCGGGCGTCTGTTGGCCGCGGCTGAGAAAGCGACGAATGGTGTCATTGTCGCTGTGCGCAAGCAAGTCTGAAGGCGCCCCACTGTCGAGCATGGTTTTGCTCCTGGCGTCGAGAAACACCGAGTTGGTGCCAATGGCGAAGATGCTGGCCAGTTCGTGGGTGACGATGACCACCGTCGAGCCGAGGGTGTTGGCCAGTTGCAGGATCAGGTCGTCCAGCAGGCTCGAGCTGATGGGATCAAGACCGGCTGAGGGTTCGTCAAAGAAAAGTACCTCGGGCTCCAGCGCAATTGCCCGTGCCAGTCCGGCGCGCTTTTGCATGCCGCCGCTGATTTCGCTGGGATAGTAGTCTTCGAAACCCGCCAGCCCGACCAGCGCGAGCTTGAAGGCAATGATATCCCTGATCTCCGGTGCCGACAGCCGGGTGTACTGCTGCAGGGGAATCGCGACGTTTTCCGCCAGCGTCATCGAGCTGAATAGTGCGCCGCTCTGATAGGTTACCCCCCAGGACTTGCGCATGGACTGTTGGGTCGCATCATCGCTATGAAAGAAACTGGTGCCATTAAACAGAATGTCGCCCTCCGCCGGCTGGTAAAGGCCGATCATATGCTTCAACAGAGTACTTTTGCCGCAACCACTGCCGCCCATGATAATAAAAATGTCGCCTCTTTTTACCGTGAAATTGAGGTCTCTTTGGATGACTCGGCTACCATAGGCCATAGTCAGGTCGCGTACTTCGATATGGGTTGGCGCTGCTTCAGTTGGCATCACAGGCCCAGCTTATCAAAGATAATATTCAGTAAGGAGTCCGCTACCACCAGGTAGACGATAGCGGTGACCACAGCGCGGGTAGTCGCCTCGCCAACCGCCGCTGAGCTGCGCCCGCACTGCAGGCCCGCCTGGCAACCAGCAACCCCGATCAGCACCGCAAACACCAGTCCTTTGAACAGCCCTGAGCTGATATCATCCCAACTGATGGCGCTCCTGGTCTGTTGCAGGTATTGCAGGGGAGCGATGTCCATGCCGACGGCGACCAGGCCACCACCGAGTATGCCAAGCAGGTCGCTGTAGATAACCAGCAGTGGCATCACCAGGATGAGCGCCAGCATGCGGGGCGTCACCAGGAATTCCATTGGTGAGATGCCAAGCGTCTGGATGGCATCGATCTCCTCGTTGGTCTGCATGGTGCCGAGCTGGGCGGCATACGCGGCGCCCGTACGCCCGGCCATAATGACGCCTGTCATAAGGGCGCCCATTTCCCTGACCGTGCCGATTGCCACCAGGTTGGCGACGTAGATTTCAGCCCCGAACTGGCGCAGCTGGATGGCTCCCATATAGGCCAGAATCATTCCCATCAGTACGCTGAGCAAGGTCACGATCGGCAGGGCTTTGGGCCCGACCTGCTCCACGAAATAGAAAAAATCCCTGGCCCGGGTATTCGATGTCCCGCGCAACAGGGCGCCAAGCGCCAGGAAAAAACCACCGATAAAACTGCTGAAATTGACAATGGAGTTGGACAGGGCTTTCAACCCGTCTTGCAGTTGCCGCCAGTGGCTGTGGATATGCGGCGGTGCTTCTGTCGGTGCCACGGCGGTGGCGATGGCATGCAGCTTGCGTGCCCCCTCTGGCAACCCCGAGGTATCCATCGGAATATCTTTCTGTCGGCACCAGTTGGCGCATTGCAGGAGACGACTGAGAAACAGTGAATCCCATTGGCCGAGCCCTGCGCTGGTGATGACCAGCCGGGAGGCATCACCCGCCCTGGTCTCAAGCTCTGTTCTGAGCGGCTCGAAGTCCGGCACCGCGCTGCCAATGGTCCAGTCGCCGCGCAATGCAAGTTCGGCGGTTTCCCCCGTGGCCGTCAGCTGGTACTCAGCCTTGAAATTTTCGTTAGGCATAGTGAAGCATGTGAAGTGTGAAACCTGGCATGGTGCACGCATTTCTACTGGGTTTTGCCGGCTTAGGCAAGTTGTTTCCCGTCGCTCGATGCGGGCGCAGGGCTACGCTTTGGTGCGCAGGCGAGCGATCGACCGGACTAGTCGCCGCCGCTGGCGTCTTTTTTTGCACTGGTTTATTCTGGCGTGGCGTGCCCTTGAAACGCTACACACCTCCCCGTAGCTTGCAGCAGGAGTCAGGTTATGATGATTAACCTCGATGCTACCCAAACCCTCACCGCAGCGATTGCGGTGCTGTTTATTGGCGCCGCCGTGCAGTCCCGAGTCCGCTTCCTCCGTGACAACAATATTCCGGTGCCCGTCGTGGGTGGCCTGTTG
>JAHEGP010000017.1 GCA_024645065.1 Cellvibrionales bacterium
CCACCTGCATTACGAATTCCTGCTCAACGGTGTGCATCGCAACCCCCGTACAATTCTGGCGAAGCTGCCCAAGGCCAGGTCAATCGACAAGGCGGAGCTGCCTGCCTTCAAGGCCGCACTGGCGCCACTGCAACGGCAATTTGCCGAGTACAACAAGCAGGGTCGTGACACCCCTCTGGTCGTAGCCTACCAAACCCGGAACAACTAGAAACCGGGGGATGGCGCCTGAGCTATACATAGGGCTGCTCTCGGGCACCAGTATTGACAGTATTGATGCAGCCCTGCTCGACCTTGGCGCCAATCAGGTAAAACTGCTGGCCACCCACAGCGAGCCCATCGATGGGCCCGTGAAGGCACAAATTCTTGAGCTTTGCAGCCCCGGGAGCAACGAGATCGAGCGCCTTGGGATCCTCGATCGCCAACTGGGCGTCATGTTTGCAAAAGCTGCCAACGCCTTGCTGCAGAGAGCCGATCTCAACCCGGCAGCCATCAAGGCCATTGGCAGCCACGGCCAAACCATCCGCCATCGCCCTGTGGGCAGGGGACGTGAAAGTACCTGCGCCTTCACCCTGCAAATTGGCGACCCCAACACTATCGCCGAGAATTGCGCGATTACGACGGTCGCCGACTTTCGACGTCGTGACATAGCGGCCAACGGCCAGGGCGCGCCGCTGGTTCCACTGTTTCACAGGGCAGCTTTTTCCAGGCCTGGCACCACCCGGGCAATCGTCAATATCGGCGGTATGTCCAATGTAAGCTTGCTAGCAGCGGATGGTACCCTGCTGGGATTCGATACTGGCCCAGGCAACGTCTTGCTGGACGCTTGGATCAACCAGCATAAAGGTGAGGATTTCGATAGGGGTGGAGAGTGGGCAGCGTCCGGCAGTATCGTCAACCAGTTACTTGGGACCATGCTGACACATCCTTTTTTATCTCAAGTGATCCCCAAGAGCACCGGCCGCGAGGACTTTAACGCCGAATGGCTGCTACAGTTACTCGGCAGCGACCCCAGGCAGCGCCCGGAGGACGTCCAGGCTACCCTGCTGGAGTTTACCGCCAGAAGTATTTGCAACGCCCTCGTTCGCTACGTCGAGCCACCTTTTGAAATGTATGTATGCGGTGGCGGAAGCTACAATACCCGGCTAATGGGACGGCTAGAGGGATTATTGCACCCGAGTCCTGTCAAAACCACTGCCGCATTGGGGATTGCGCCGGAGTGGGTGGAAGCCAGCGCTTTTGCCTGGCTTGCCAAACAAACGTTAGAGGGGCTTCCGGCCAACGATACTGCAGTAACCGGCGCAATTGGGCCAAGAATCCTCGGTGGAATATTCCAGCGCTGACCGCCGCCCTCAAAATCGGGGCCTACGCCAAACCAGCACTGGCAGGAACCCCGCTTGGGGTAACAAAAAAGAACGTGTGACAGTCACCCTAAAAGTAACTGTAACCCTTTTCCTTCATCATTTTTAACACTTCTGCTGGCCCGTTGGGTACGGTATCGACAAAAGGCAGAAGCTGAGTGCTGTCTATTTTTTGACCATCCATCCAGGTCTCGCAAACCTTGATATCAACCACCTGAAGCGCCGACAGGCGCGCGGCCAGATCGACCAGCTTTTTATTTTTCGGGTAGCTCTGACGCAAGAAAACCCGGCCTTCGGCGCCATGCAAGATAAACACCACAGGCTCAGCTACTTTAAACCCCTGTTGATTGAAAAGTGCTTCCGCGCGACGCAATATGCCTTGCAACTCTGCAGCGCTGTGCAACTCGACCTGAGCAAGATAACGCGGGTCGCTGCCGGAGTTAAGCGGCCCTTGAGCCGCCGCGGTCATGCAGAACCCCACTGCCAGCAGGACAAGCACGCGCATACTTGACTGCAGGCTAATCAATGCTGCCGAGGCTTATAGGGAAAAGGAAGAACCACAACCACAGGTCGCGGTTGCATTGGGGTTGGAGACGACAAATCGCGAGCCCTCCAGTCCTTCGACATAGTCTACCGCGGCCCCTGCGAGGTACTGATAGCTCAAGGGGTCGATCAGCAGTTCAACGCCCTGATTTTCCACCGCAGTATCATCGTCGGCCTGCAGTTCGTCAAAGGTAAAGCCGTACTGGAACCCTGAGCAACCACCGCCGGTGACGAATACCCGCAGCTTGAGCTTTGCGTTGCCTTCTTCTTCGATCAGCGCCTTCACCTTCGCCGCGGCACGGTCTGAAAACCCAAGCGGTGCGGGACTGAACACTTCGGCCTGCGACATTTCCAGTAACCTCTGTTACGTGCTTACGTGGGACGATGAGCTGCTCTCTCGACCCTGGCAAGGGATTATCAATTATCCCGACTAATTTAGTCAACTAAAGCGCTGACCAGGGAGTAGACACAGAGGGGTAGGCGGAAGCCACTACTAACCGCTTTTCGCCCAACTAAACTGTTTCTCAACGCGAGTCGGTCGCTTTTCATTGGTCTCGGCAATAACCTCTACCAGACCCGGCCTGAAGCCCTCGGGCAAGTGCAGGATACCCTCCAATTTTTCAAAATAGCGAAAACGAAAAACCGGGTCAAAACCCGGGTCCACAAGATCCCTGAGCAGTAACGCCTGTTGCTTGCCATTGAAGTCACCACGCACAACGAGCTGATAGGTCCCTCGCAACAAGCGGTGCTTGATTGCCAGCTGCTGCAACACAAGCTGGTACTTGAAGCTGTTGACAGCAGCCCCGGGCTGAAACGAGATGCTGCGAATACTCAGGCCTTTTTCGGTAGCTGTGGGCGCCATCAAGCCCCGATAGAACAACAGCTCCGACTTCAACGCGGCAATTTTTGATTCGCTGGCAACGACCGCCTCGCGCACCTGCTCCGCCGCCTGGCGATCAATAACGGCACCCTGTCGGGTATTGATCAGCTCCTGCTCCAAAACAGCCAACGCCTCCGCGTGGTTGGCGCTGTCCATACGTAGCTGTGCCAACTCCGCGAGGGTTGCCTGCTGAATGCCATGGCCCCGAGTAAAACCATAGTCATAGCTCACGCCACACAACACTACCACCAGGGCCAGAACAAGCACCAGCCACAATGGCCAATACTGCTTTAGGCCGCGACGCCGGGTGACCCCGGCAGAACTATCCGCCATTCGAAGACTCCAACATCAGGGCAATAGCGCTGGCGTATGCAAGGCCGTCGACTCATCGCAAGCAAACATGATATTCATATTCTGGACGGCCTGGGTTGAAGCGCCTTTGGCGAGATTGTCAATCACCGAGAGTACCACCACCGTGTCGCTGCCCGGTTGCCGGTGCACGGCCAGCCGACACAGATTGGAGCCGCGCACTGAACGGGTTTCAGGGTGCGAGCCCGGAGGCAGCATATCAACGAAGGCTTCATCACTATAGCGTCGCTCGTACAGTGCCTGTAGATTGTCATGGTCGGACCGCAAGCGGGCGTAGAGCGTTGCATGAATGCCCCGAACCATGGGCGCCAGATGGGGAATAAAGGTCAAACCGATATCTTCCCCCGCCATACCCTTGAGTTCCTGCACAATCTCCGGTGCATGGCGATGGCCGGGAGCGCCATAAGCCTTGAAGCTTTCCCCCATTTCCGCAAACAGGTTTGCTATTTTAGCCTGGCGGCCGGCACCACTGACCCCCGAAACAGCGTTGGCAATCAGGCTGTCGGATTGAACCAGCCCCGCCTCGAGCAAAGGCATAAAACCCAACTGGACGGCCGTGGGATAACAACCCGGGCAAGCGACCAGCCGCGCCGCCTTGATCTTCTCGCGATTGCGTTCGGGCAGTCCGTACACCGCTTCGGCCACCAACTCCGGGCAAGCATGGGGTTGGTCATACCAATGCTCCCAAAGCGCGATGTCACGAATACGAAAATCTGCCGACAGATCAATGATACGCGCGTCACTCCTCCAGAGCTCAGCCATCATCCCCTGGGCAACACCGTGGGGGGTTGCAAAAAACAACACCTGGCAGGCGGCCAGACGCTCAACTTCCGGTTCACTGAACTCAAGCTCACAGAACCCGCGCAGATTGGGATACAAGCTGTCAACCCGCTGGCCAGCCTCTGCCCGGGATGTGATCACGGTTACCGTAACCTCTGGATGAACCAGCAGGATGCGCAGTAGCTCGACCCCGGTATAACCCGTACCCCCCACAATACCTACCGTGATCACTGCCAACCTCCAGCCAATTGCTTTACCATAACGATTCCCGATAATTGCGCCGATTACCGCAATTTACCGCAACCCATCGACGTCGCGCATGCTAAACCAAAGCAACGGATAAATCATCTCAATGAGCGCGCCAGAAGGCCAAACCCGTAATATATTCAGCCGCACCACAGCCCGTGGCATGCGCCACCTGCGGCAGCAATTGGCTACTGGTCAAGCCCCTTTCGAACACGCGATTCTAGGATTGGTCTCCGGGTTGATTACCGGGCTCGTGGTACTGCTGTTTCGCAAAGCCTACGAAACCATTATCAGCCTCTCTATGAGTCAGAATAGTCTGGCAGAGCAGGATCAGCCAGGCTTCGAAGCCTTGCCGCCCTGGCTTTACTTTGCGCTGCCCGCTGCGGGAGGGCTCCTGATTGGGCTGGTATTGTGGCGCGTCGGTAAACAACATTGCCATGTTGGCGTCGCACATGTCGTCTTTTATGTCAACAATCGCGATGCCCGATTGCCCTGGCAGAATGCGCTGGTCCAATTTTTCGGGGGCATAGCCTGCCTCGTCACGGGTCAATCTGTCGGGCGCGAGGGTCCCGCCGTGCACCTGGGCGCTGCCTCCAACAGCTTGCTGGGTCAAGCGCTGCACCTTCCCAACAACAGCCTGCGGGTGCTTGCGGGCTGCGGTACCGCCGCCGCAATCGCCGCCTCTTTCAACACTCCGATCGCGGGCATTATTTTCGCCATGGAAGTGGTGCTCGCAGAGTACACCATTACCGGGTTTATCCCGGTGATTCTCGCATCCGTTGCCGGCACCGTGGTGGCGAGGCTGGCCTATGGCAGTGCCCCTTTGCTCTTAGTGCAACAGAGCTTTAGCCTGGACCTCGGCGACCTTGGCCTGGTAGCACTGTTGGCAGTACTGGTATCGGTTGCCAGTGCTTCGTTCGTTGCCATTCAACGCTACTGCCTGCGCTTTACGGATCGTCCACTGTGGCTGCGTTTGGGTGTTGCCGGCACCGTCACTGGCTTACTGGCGCTTGCGGCGCCGCAAATCATGGGGGTGGGTCATGATACCCTGGTCGACCTGATCGCTGCCCCGCTGCCACTGCTGATGTTAATCACCATTATCGTTTGCAAGCTCATCGCCAGCGCATTCAGCATAGGACTGGGCATGCCCGGCGGGATGATAGGCCCCAACCTGTTCATTGGCGCCTGTATTGGCACCCTGCTGGGCCAGTCGATACAGTTACTCATGCCGGGGGTGATCGATTCAGTCACGCTGTACGCGCTGCTGGGCATGGCTGCTATGATGAGCGCCGTGCTCAACGCGCCACTGGCCGCGCTGATGTCATTAATGGAGATGACCTATAATTCTCACATTATCTTTCCCGGCCTACTGGTGATCACCGTAGCTAATATCTGCCACCGCGAGCTGTTTTTACAGCCATCGGCGGTGGGCGCCGTACTGCAAAATCAGGGTATCGACTTGCATCGCGACCCCGTTAGCCAGGCCTTACAGAGGATTGGTGTTTCGAGCCTGATGAATACCAATGTCCTGGTGGGCCGGGCAACCATGCCGCTGGCCGAGCTGAGACAGATGCTGGCGCGCAAGCCCGACTGGGTTATCCTGGT
Organism: Cellvibrionales bacterium; assembly: GCA_024645065.1. Taxonomy (GTDB): domain Bacteria; phylum Pseudomonadota; class Gammaproteobacteria; order Pseudomonadales; family JAHEGP01; genus JAHEGP01. The sequence continues at coordinate 5,782 of JAHEGP010000017.1, forward strand.
GGAAAAGAATGTTCACTACCTTGCCGATAGCCGTCGACTGTCGGAATTTCTGGATTCAATAGAAGACCCGGCTCCCGAACAGGTCGACCTGCTGGAAGCCGAACTGGCAGTGAAGATAGCCACAATCGACACCCAGGCCAATGTCAATGAAGCCTGGCAAGTCATGCTGATGACGGGCAATGACGCCGTTTGTGTTCGCTCGAAACACCAGTTTATACTCAACGCCGACATCGGCATCATCACTCGTAAAGCCCTCGAGACCCATATTTACCGTCGCTATGGAGCCAGGAACTAGTGCTGTGGTTAAAAGCCTTTCATCTCATATTTATGGTCTGCTGGTTCGCCGGCGTCTTCTACCTGCCACGATTATTTGTTTATCACGCCATGAGTCAGGAGCCCGCAGTGCATGCACAACTGGCTATTATGGAGCACAAGCTATACCGCTTCGTGAGCATATTCGCAGTGCTGACTATCGTCCTGGGCTTTGCGCTGATGCTGGGTAACACGGCGTACTACCTGAAAGCACCGTGGTTTCACGCCAAGCTGACGCTGGTGCTGCTGCTGGTTATTTATCATCTGGTGTGTGGCGCCATGGTTAAAAAGCTGGCAACCGGCAGCAACACGCGCTCACACGTTTTTTATCGCTGGTTTAATGAATTACCGGTATTGTTTTTATTCGGCATTATCATCCTGGTCGTGGTAAAGCCTTTCTAATCACGGGGAAACTCAATGAGTCGCAGTGAAGAGCTCTTTAGCGAAGCAGAGCGTTACATTCCCGGCGGTGTCAATTCGCCGGTACGCGCATTCAAGGCGGTGGGTGGCACACCGCTATTCATCGAACGCGCCAGGGGGGCCCATATTTTCGACGCTGACGGCAAAGAATACATCGACTATGTGCTGTCATGGGGCCCCATGATTCTGGGCCACTCCCACCCGGAAGTGCTGGCCGCCGTATGCGAGGCCGCAGCCAACGGGCTAAGTTTTGGCGCCCCGACGGAGTCGGAAATCAGCCTGGCTCGCATGGTGTGCGACATCATGCCGAACATGGACCTGGTGCGAATGGTCAACTCCGGAACCGAGGCGACCATGAGTGCTATCCGCCTGGCGCGCGGTTATACCGGGCGCGACAAAATCATCAAGTTCGAAGGCTGTTACCACGGCCATTCAGACTCTTTGCTCATCAAAGCAGGGTCTGGCGCCCTCACCCTTGGGGTGCCCAGTTCACCGGGTGTCCCTGCCTGCCTGGCAGAGCACACTATCACCCTGCCTTACAACGATGCCGCTGCGCTGCAAGCGGCTTTCTCGAGCTGGGGAGAACAGGTCGCCTGCGTCATTGTCGAGCCGGTAGTCGGTAACATGAACTGCGTGCCACCGGTGCCCGGCTTCCTGGAGGCTATACGCGCTCAGTGTGACCAATATGGCGCCGTATTCATTATCGACGAAGTGATGACTGGCTTCCGCCTCGGGCTACAAGGCGCCCAGGGACACTTCGGTATCGAGGCAGACATCACGACCCTGGGCAAGGTGATCGGGGGCGGCATGCCGGTGGGAGCGTTTGGCGGCAAGCGGCGGATCATGGAGCAGATTGCCCCACTCGGCCCGGTCTACCAGGCGGGGACTCTGGCCGGCAACCCGGTCGCCATGCATGCCGGGCTAAAAACCCTGGAACTGATTAGCGTACCCGGCTTTTACGCGCCGATATTCGAACGTGTCGAGCAACTGCTCAACGGGCTGAGATCCCTGGCGCAGGAGGCAGGAATTCCCTTCACCACCAATCATGTAGGCTCCATGTTCGGATTTTTCTTTAGTGAAGAAGAGCCCATAACCAACTACCAACAGGTCATGGCCTGTGATAACGCACGGTTTAATCGCTTCTTTCACCTGATGTTGGATAACGGGGTCTATCTGGCTCCCGCTTCCTATGAAGCGGGTTTTATGTCTGCAGCCCACACGCCGGCGTTAATCGACCAGACTCTGGAAGCGGCCAGAGCCGCTTTTGCTCAGCTGTAATCAGAGCCCTGGCGCCAGTAGACTGGCAGAAGCAATTGCCCACTGGCGCAATCGCCTGCCCGATGCATTGCTCAAGAGCACTTGGAATCCCCGCAGTTCAGGCAGGTCATACAACCGTCCAGCATAATGCTTGCCTTGGTATAACATTTGTTACAGAGCTGCGCAGATTCTGGAAACTCGCTGCTGGCAGCGTTGGCATTGCCCCCGGACTGGTTTTGCTTGGCCTCATACTCCGCGCGCTTCTGATCGAGAATTTGTTGGCGGTGTTCATCCAGTGCCTCATCCTTGATCAAGCCAATCATCTTCATATGCGTTTCAATCGCATCACCGATCTCGGCCACCAGCGAGGGCATAAAACGGCCGCCTTTCTTGAAGTAGCCCCCCTGGGGATCGAATACGGCCTTCATTTCTTCCACCAGGAAAGTCACATCGCCGCCCTTGCGAAACACCGCCGAAATGACTCGCGTGAGTGCTACTACCCACTGGAAGTGATCCATATTCTTGGAATTGATGAACACCTCGAAGGGGCGCCGAAGCTCATGGTCGGTACCCTGATTGAGGATCATGTCGTTGATGGTAATGTAGAGAGCATGCTCCGACCCCGGAGTCTTGATCTTGTAGGTTGATCCATGCAGCATCTCCGGCCGGTCGACCTTTTCATGCATGTGGACAATATTATTGGCCTGCTCCTCGACTGCAGCTTGTTGCCGCGCCGAAATCTCCTCTTTATCGACTACCTTGTAGCCGACAATTTCCTTATCGATTTTAATCGCCATGGTTTCACCTTCTGGTATCTGCGATCGCTGGTGGATGGAACGCTCACCAGCGATGTCATCACTGCCAAGCTAGTTGCGCACCGGCTTTACAGCCGGCCGTAATAGCCTTCCTTGAGGGCATCGAACAGGTTGGCGGCGGAGTGAATCTCGCCGTCATACTCAACTTCCTCGTTACCTTTTAGCTCGAGCGTGCTGCCATCATTGAGCTTGAATTGATAAAGCGTGTTTTCCAGGTCTTTCTCTTTAACCAACACGCCCTGGAACGCTTCCGGATTGAAACGGAAGGTCGTGCAGCCCTTCAGTCCCTGCTCATAGGCATACAGGTAGATATCCTTGAAGTCCTCGTAGTCGTAGTCAGTGGGTACGTTGGCGGTTTTGGAAATGGAAGAGTCTATCCATTTTTGCGCCGCTGCCTGCACGTCTACGTGCTGCCTGGGAGAAATATCGTCAGCGCTGATAAAGTAATCCGGCAGGGCATGACCCGGTTCCTTTGCATCGGGTATCGCATTGGAGTTCACCAGCTCGCGGTAAGCCAGTAGCTCGTAGGAGTACACATTCACTTTTTCCTTGCTCTTCTTGCCCTCGCGAATCACATTGCGCGAGTAATGATGGGCGAAGCTCGGCTCGATGCCGTTACTCGCATTGTTCGCCAGCGACAGTGAAATGGTTCCGGTGGGGGCGATTGAACTGTGATGCGTAAAACGACAACCATGCTGTGCCATCTCGTCAATCAGTTCAGGGGCAATCTCCGCCACTCGCTGCATATAGCGGCTGTATCGGGCATGTAGCACCTTGCCGGGCAAGCTGTCGCCAACCCGAATACCATCGCGCGCCATCTCGGGCCGTTGACGCAACATCGCCGCGGTCACTTCAAACTCTTCCTCAAGCAGCGGCGCAGCGCCCTTTTCCCTGGCCAAATCCAGCCCGGTGCGCCAGCCGGTGATTGCCATTTCGCGGCTAACCTGTTCCGTAAACTCCAGCGATGCGGCGCTGCCGTACTTCATGCCCATCAGGGTCATGGTGGTACCTAGCCCCAGAAAACCCATACCGTGGCGACGCTTGCGGGTAATTTCATCGCGCTGTCGATCCAGCGGCAAACCGTTAATTTCCACCACGTTGTCGAGCATCCGGGTGAACACCGCCACCACCTCTCGAAACTCTTCCCAATCGAACCAGGCATTTGCGGTGAAGGGTTCGCGTACAAACCTCGTCAGGTTGACAGACCCCAGCAGGCAACTGCCGTAGGGCGGAAGGGGTTGCTCGCCACAGGGGTTGGTGGCGCGGATGTTCTCGCAAAACCAGTTGTTATTCAGCTCATTGACCTTGTCGATCAGGATGAAACCCGGCTCAGCGTAATCATAGGTAGACGCCATGATGACGTTCCAAAGTTTACCGGCACGGATTACCCGGGATACCTTGCAGGCGATCAAACCGGCTTCATTTTTCAGGTAATTCCCGTTGTCCATGTGGTCGCAAACCCGCCACACCACCTGTGCCGGGTCATTCACATCGACCCCCTCGGCTTCCTCCCTGCTCATCGGATAGGCGAGCTGCCAGTCGGCATCGTCTTTTACTGCTTGCATAAACTCTTCGGTAATCAGCAGTGAAAGGTTGAACTGGCGCAGACGGCCGTCCTCACGTTTGGCCCGTATAAACTCTATGACATCGGGGTGACCTATATCGAAAGTGGCCATCTGGGCGCCTCGGCGACCGCCGGCAGACGATACGGTAAAACACATTTTGTCGTAAATATCCATAAACGACAGCGGACCGGAGGTGTATGCGCCGGCACCGGAAACATAGGCTCCGCGTGGCCGCAAGGTTGAAAACTCGTAACCGATGCCGCAGCCCGCTTTTAGTGTCAAGCCGGCTTCGAGATTTTTGCCGAGAATGCCTTCCATGGAGTCAGGGATGGTACCCGATACGGTGCAATTGATCGTTGAGGTCGCTGGCTTGTGCTCCTGGGCACCTGCGTTGGAGGTAATACGCCCGGCCGGAATAGCACCATGTCGCAGTGCCCACAGGAATCGACCGAACCATTTCTCACGCTGTTCAGGGCTTGCCTCGACATCGGCCAACGCACGCGCCACGCGCTGGTAGGTGGCATCGATATCGGCGTCTACCGCACTACCCTGCTTGTCTTTCAAACGGTATTTCTTGTCCCAAATATCCAGCGATGCTTCCTGCAGGGGAATCTCACTGGTGCGTCCTGGTTTCTTGACCAAATCTAGATGTGCCATTAATAACCTATCCTGTCGAGTCACAGCCCTGTGATCAAATTAGTGTTTTGCCCGGCTCGTCGCCAGACACGCTCTATCTGCCGCGAATGGATATCGCGACTGGCCCGTTCGGGGCGTTGTTGTGAAAAAACTGTTCCGGAACCGGCTTTTTATACCTTACGGCAGCTCTTCTTATCGTGTTTTTTATCGATGGAATGTTCTATCGGCGCCAGCGAGCGCACCGGGAATACGGCTCGCTGCAAAGCTGGAACATGCTGCCAACTCGCCATCGACCAAAAAAAGTGTAGCACAATATGTAGTAGCCAAAAGGCATTTTTGAAAAAAAAAGCACTACATGTAGATCAAAAAACCATTGACAAGCATTCCCACCATGGAATCCACGGGCTACCGGGTTAGTGCCCACTTGCAAGAAATTTTGGCGGCCCTGTCCGGGCATCAGGAGCCGATGCGCAGGGTTTCGAATTGGGCCATTCCCGCTGCCGCCAAAAACTCATCGAGCATCGCCAGGCTCAAGCCCCAGATACAACGCCCCGCGAAGTAATAACACGGCAGTTGCAGGTCGGCGCCATCGTATTTCCAGTCCATTTTTTGTCGGTTGGCGGTGTCAGCAAGGAAACCCAGAGGTACCCAAAGTATATCGGCCACCTCGTAATTCGCCCTTAGTACGGGCCTGCCGGAAATGGAAAACACATAGGGTGTCACCAGCATGGCACTTCTACCCGATCGAATATGGGTCGCCATGTCCGACAGCCGCCCTATCAGCTCCCCGTGTAGCTCCACATCGAGGCCAATCTCCTCATGGGTCTCGCGGGTGGCGGCCGCGTAGCTGTGGGCATCTGTTGGATCCACGCGCCCGCCGGGAAATCCCATGTGCCCCGACCAGGGGTCACCCTCGCGATGGGAACGCTCTATCATCAATACCTCGGCCCCTGTCGCCGGCTGATCGCGCAACAACAGAGTAACGGCGGACCGCCGTCGCTGCTCGCGATCGGGAGAGCGAGTGGGTCGAAAACCAGAGAGTTGTTCGGCAATCGAATGGACAGATTTCATGGCCGGGATTGTAACCCAAGCCGACCCCGCGGAGTTATACTGCGGCGAATTTCAAAGGCATATCGAATATGTCCCGGCTCCTGATCAGTCTCTCCAAAATCCGTTGCAATCTTGATCGCGATCACCGTTTCGAGGGGCTCAGCTGGCAACTGTTTCAGGGGGAACAGTGGGCGGTGGTCGGTGCTAATGGTTCGGGAAAAACCACGTTCTCCAGCTTGCTTGGCGGCCAGCTGGCAATCGCCTCGGGGCAACGCAATTACGCACCGGGATTCGATCCCGTCCAGGATATCGCTTACGTGAGCTTTGAATTACAGAAACAGCTGTGTGACCGTGACCAGCGCCTGGATATGAGCGAGCTCAGCGAAGCTGCTTTCGATCCTGGCACCACGGCCAGACAAGCCATTTTACAGGGCCGGCCAGCCCCGGCCGATCTGGGTGCGCAGTGTCAGCGCTATGGGTTGGAATCCTTGCTGGAAACCGGGATTCGCTACCTGTCATCGGGCGAGATGCGCAAGGTATTGTTGCTCCGGGGTTTGCTGCAACAACCGCAACTGCTGATCCTCGACGACCCACTCGAGGGGCTGGACCGGATTGCCCGGCCAGAGCTCGCCCAAATGCTGCAGGACGCCATGGATGGAGGGCAGCAGGTATTGCTTTTGACCCGGCGCAAACAGGACCTGCCCCGGGCCATCAGTCACATCCTGTTACTCCAGGACATGGAGCTTGTCGCCAGCGGTTGCCGCGCCCGAGTGATGGCAAGCCGGGAGTGGGCCGGGCTGTTGCCTCCCTTGCCCCGGCTTCCCGACGCTTTGCCACCCCCAGCTGCAGGTCACCCGGTTTTTCGACCCGACCCGGCGATAGCCCCTATTGTCGGCCAGCAGTTGACGGCAAGTTACCAGGGCAAAACGGTGTTGCGGAATGTGGACCTGGTGCTTGAGCAGGGCGAGCACATTGCCATTCGAGGGCCCAATGGTTGCGGCAAATCAACCCTGCTCAACCTGGTCTGCGGCGAAAACCACAAAGCGTACGGCCAGCAGCTCAAGCTGTATGGCCGCCAACGCGGTAGCGGCGAAACCCTGTGGCAGGTAAAAGCGTTATTTGGCGTGGTGTCCAATCAGGTTCAGGCAAAGTACGTGCGCGGATGGAATGCCCTCGAGGTGGTGGTTAGCGGCTTTTATCATTCTGTCGGGCTCTACCGCGATACCGGTGCCAGCGAGAAAAAGGCGGCTCTGGCCTGGCTGGGCGCTCTGAAGCTGGAAGACATCGCCGGGCAAGGCTTCGCTACCCTGTCTTACGGCCAGCAACGCCTGGTGTTGCTGGCCAGAGCCATGGTTGCCCATCCACCGCTACTGGTTCTGGACGAAGCATGCACCGGCCTGGACGACTATCATCGGGACAGCCTGCTGCAATTGCTGGATTTCATTGCCGCCAATAGCGCCACCCAATTTCTTTACGTGAGCCACCTGGCCGATGACATTCCGACATGCATCAATCGTACCCTGGAATTTATCCCCCATCCGGATGGGCTGTATCGCCTGGTCGATGTCAGCGCTAACCCGCCGCGTCCTTGAGCCAGGGCCAGTACAAGCAGATGCCCGGAACGGGCTGCAATACACAGCAGTGAGTGATCGGGTCGACTCCGCTGCGGCGGCAGACAACGACCGAAACCCCGGCGCTTGTTCCACTACCAGTCCGAGTCGCCATCGCTGGCCGCCAACTCACACTGCGCGAGCAAACGGTCAATGGGCTCCTTGTAGTGGTTACCGGTATCCAGTGCGCTGGCTTTGCGCGCCAATTGGCTGGCGCTAGCCACCTCACCCTTGTCGAACTGGAGGACGCCAAGTACGTAGTAAACCCGGGGGCTGCGCGGATCGATCCGCAGGGCGCGCTCCGCCATACTGATGGCACCTTCAATATCTCCCTGATCCCTGCGTTGCATGGCCTCACCCAACAACTGTTCCACCGCACTGGCAGTCGGTGCGGGGGTAATCACCGACGGTGTTACGACCTCCGGGGCTGGCGGGACCGCGTCCGGGGCTGGTGTCACGGTGGCCGAGGGAGCTGGCGCCGTTACCGGTGGCGCCGCGGCCTCTCCCGGTTGGGCATCGCCCTCCCAATCAACCGGCAAGCCGGCACATGCAGTCAACAACAACGCCCCGCTCACAATCAGGAGATGCCGGTAAGTCATGAGTCTGTCCTCAGCACTGGTTAGTCAAGCCATGGTAGCCGCATATGTTAGCGCATTTTGTTTTACCGGCGCAGCAGCTAATTACCGAACAGTCGTCGCAACCAGCCGGGCTTTTCATTCTCTTGCCCCGGCTTCCGCTCACGCGGCATTTCGGGCTGTACCTGGCGGCCACACTCGGTGAACGCCGTTGGCCCGGAGCCAGCGATAAAAGGCAGCAGGTAGGCATCGGGACAATTCTCCCCACTAAGCTGGCCGGTGAGCCGATCAACCCACAGATATTCTACCCCGGGGGGAGCCTCGCGTTGCAGCGCCTGATGGGAGTATCGCTTGAAGATATCGCCCCAAACCCGCAGTGCGCCGCTGCTGCCAGTAATCGGGGTGCGGCTGTTATCATCGTTACCGAGCCAGCTTACTCCCAGCAAATCGCCGCTGTAACCTGCGAACCAACTGTCGCGCTGGCCATCCGAGGTGCCGGTTTTGACAGCCACTGAAAAACCCGGTGACAGGTAGCGTCCCAGGCCTTTGCCGGTACCCCAAGAGGCCGTCTGTTCCATCGCAGCTTGTAACAGGAAAAGCGATCTGACATCGACCCGCTGCTCCACCTCGATATCGTATCGACTCAGGCGCTCTCCGGCACCACTGGTGACTGCACGAATGGCTTGCAACGGGGTGTAGAAACCGTCGCTTGCAATGGTCTGGTAGTACTGCGCCACCTCCAGCACACTGAGTCCACCGGCACCCAGCAGCAGCGATGGCACCTCGGGTAATTCACGCTCAACCCCAAGCTTGCCCAGGGTATCGATCACCGCACCGACTCCAACATCCATCCCCAGCCGGGTAGTCGCCAGGTTATAAGACTTGGCCAGCGCGACGAATAGCGGCACCTCGCCATGGCTCTTTTTGTCGAAATTCTGCGGCGACCAATTGCTGCCATTGGGCAGTTTCACGGTTATCGGTTGATCCTCGAGCGGGGTCGCCAGGGTGTAGCGCCCCGACGCGAGGGCGGTGAGGTAAACCGCCGGCTTGACCAGCGACCCTATCGGGCGCTGGGCGTCCAGCGCCCGGTTAAATCCCGCAAAACGGCCATCTCGACCGCCCACCACCGCCAGCACAGCCCCGGTCTCGGGCTGCCCGAGAACGACCGCGCCCTGCAGGTTCTCGAGGCCCTGGCGACTGCCTTGTAGTTCTTTTATCACCCCGGCCAGGGATTCCTCGGCACCCTGCTGGATAATGGGATCCAGATTGGTAAAGATCATCAAGCCTTCCGAAGTCAAATCCTCCTGGCGATAATCCTGTTGCAGTTGTCGGCGAACCAAGTCCAGGTAGGCGGGATAACGACGGCGGTTGCCGGCGTAACGCGTGCCAACACCCAACGGCTGCAATTGTGCCAGGCGCGCCTCCTCAGGGTCGACAAAACCCTGCTCCTGCACGGTCGCCAGCACCAGGTTGCGACGATCTATCGCCCGTTGCGGATGGCGCCAGGGGTCGTAAAAGCTCGGCCCGCGCACCAGCGCCACCAGGGTTGCCAGCTGGGGTAGCTGCAGGTTTTTCAGGGGTTGGTTGAAATAGTACTGGCTGGCGAGACCAAAACCATGAATCGCGCGGGGACCATCCTGGCCCAGGAAGATCTCGTTGATATAGCCCTCGAGAATCTCATCTTTGCTGTAGTGAAAATCGAGGGAGATCGCCATCACGGCTTCAACCAGCTTGCGACCAAGACTGCGGGTCGGCGTCAGGTAGTAGTTCTTCACCAGTTGCTGGGTCAGGGTACTGCCACCCTGCTGGTATTCTCCGGCCCGCAGGTTGACCCATGCTGCGCGCACAATGGCAAGCGGGGCCACACCGAGGTGGTGATAGAAATTGCGATCTTCCATCGCCACCAGCATGTCCACCAGTGCCTGGGGAACGTCATCACGCTGCACCAGGATGCGATCCTCATTATGGGCCGGATAGATGCTGCCTATTTGCATGGGCTCCAGTCGCAACAGGGCACTGCCCGAACGCGACTCGAAAGCGGCGAGTTGCTGGCCGCTGAAGCGTAATCGCGCTGCGTCGGGCGCTTCCTCTCCGTCCCAAAAGCGAAAGCCCCGGGTGTAGATGCGGTAATTTCCGCCACTAACCGAGTATTCGCCTGGATTGCCGGCCCGGGGTACCGCGCTATAGCCCAGTTGCTCAAGCTCCGCGATCAACTCCCCGGCGCTCTGCCGCTTACCCTGGTAGAGCTCCAGGGGCCGCGCATAAACCCGCGCCGGTACCGCCCACTTGCGCTCGGCAAAGGTATAACGTACCCGGGCATCCAGATAAAACACCCCGCACAGCACCAACAGGCCGACCACAACGGCTAATTTCAGCAAGAGGCTACGCCATTTGACTGCGGTTTTGTTCGCCGACTTGCGACGCGGTGATCGTTTCGATTTCCTGACAGCCATGCAGATGCCGTATGCAAATTAAACCGCGCAGTATAACCAACTTTTGCCATTTTCCTCAGCCGCGCTTTAAATCGGCGCAGCAATGCGGATAATGGCGGCACACCCTGACAGAGAAGCACACCGCTATGAGCAAGAAGTACCATATCTACGGCCTGGGCGCAGCCCTGGTCGATACTGAAATCGAGGTTAGCGATCAGTTCCTGCTACAGGCCGGAATCGACAAGGGCCATATGACACTGGTGGATGAAGCCCGGCAGTACCAATTGCTGGAATTGCTGGAGGGTCACCTGGTCGGCAGCAAGCGCGCCAGCGGTGGATCAGCAGCCAACAGCGTCATAGCCGCAAGCTATTTCGGCGCCCGTGCCTATTACTCCTGCAAGGTTGCCAACGACGATAACGGTCACTTCTACCTGCGCGACCTCGCTGACGCCGGTGTCGCCTCCAACCCGCACGGCAGCAAGGATAGCGGTATTACCGGCAAGTGCCTGGTGATGATTACACCCGATGCCGAACGCACCATGAATACGTTTCTCGGTGTCAGCGAAAGCCTGTCGCAACTAGAGCTCGACGAGGTCGCCCTGCTCGACTCGGAGTACCTTTATATCGAAGGCTATCTGGTCACCTCGGACACCGCGCGCGAGGCGGCCATCAGGGCTCGCAGCCTGGCGCAGCAGAATGATGTCAAGACGGCGATCAGCCTCTCAGATCCCGGCATGGTCGAGTTTTTCGAACAGGGCTTGAGGGAAATGATCGGCGAGCGGGTCGACATGCTGTTCTGCAACCTCGAAGAAGCCCTGCAATGGACCAGGGCCGATACCGTTGAGCAGGCCGCCGAAAAGCTAAAACAGGATGCGAATACCTTCGCCATCACCCTGGGGGGCGATGGCGCTTTGGTCTACGACGGTGAGCAGCTTTTGCGGATAGACCCCTACCCGGTCAAGGCCATCGATACCAACGGCGCCGGCGATATGTTTGCCGGCGCCTTTTTGTACGCCATCACTCATGGCCACGATTTCGCCGATGCAGGCAGGCTCGCCTGTCGCAGTGCCGCCGAACTGGTTTGCCAGTATGGACCGCGCCTGCCGGCAGCGAAGCACTCCCGGCTTCTCGATGAAATCCTGGCCGTCCAGCACAACCAGAGCACTGCCTAGAAGAGCGCTATCTGGCCATCGGCGATGCCACTAAAGCTGGTCCCTATGAAGCCCAGGATAGCGTCTGCGACCGGGGCTAATTGCCGGTCTTTGTAGTGCTCGTAATCCAGCTTGTTCGCCACATAACCCAGCGCCTCGGGACCGGCGCTGGTTACCACATATTCCAGTGCCCTGCCTCGCAGGAATAACTCCTTGCCAGCGCCCGCAGCAATTGCCTTGCGAGCGGCCTGCACATGGGGTGGCACATTTCTGGTGTAGGCATCGAGTGGCTGTCGCAGGCGTTTGCGGTAGGTCAGCTCACGGTCGAGGCTACCCGCCATCAGCGCGCTAACCGTGTCGCGGACAAAGGCCTCGACGGGCTCACCATCGAAGACCCGGCGAAAAAGCTGGCGCTGGAAGCGCCGGGCGAGCGGGGTCCAGTCGCTGCGGACCGATTCCAGGCCCTTGAATATCACCTCGAATGCTTCCGGGCCTTCACCCGGCGCTACCCGCACAGTGCCTGCATAGCGCTTTTTACTGCCTTTTTGAGTGCCCCTGATGGTCGGCATCAAAAACCGCAGGAAGTGGGTTTCGAACTGCACCTCCAGCAGACTGTCCAGGCGCAACTCCCGCCACAGGCGTTGCCGCCACCAGCCATTGATATCCACCGCGAGCTCACGACCCAGCTTGCGAGCACCGGGCTCATCAGTGGGTTGCCGCAACCACACGAACAGCGAATCGGTATCGCCGTAAATCACGCGGTAGCCGCGCTGCTCGATATAGTCCTTGCTCTGGCGAATAATCTGGTGCCCCCGCAGTGTTATCGAGGATGCCAAACGCGGATCAAAGAACCGGCAGCCGGGAGAACCCAGCACCCCGTAAAATGAATTCATCAAGATCTTGATAGCCTGTCCAAGGGCGACATTGTCTGCATCGCGGGCAGCATCCCTCGCCTGCCACAATTGGGTCAGCAGGCCCGGCAAGACGTGCACGGCTCGGGAAAAACTGGCGCCCCTAAAACCCGTGACCGTCGAAGCCGGGTCCGAAGAGCCAGCAGCAGCCAGAGCCATACCCAGGGGATCAATGAAAAAGCTGCGAATAATGCTCGGATAGAGACTCTTGAAGTCGAATACCAGCACGTTGTCATAGATCCCCGGCTCGGAGTCAAGCACATAGCCTCCCGGCGAATGCTGCGCCTGCGCCCGGTCGCTAAAATGGGGCGGTGCCACATATCCGCGGCGGTGCAACAAAGGCAGGTAGCGAAAATCGAAAGCCGCTACCGATCCCCCGTTGCGTCCCAGCGTCAACCCGGTCAACTGGCTTCGGGCAAGGCAGAAGTCCACCAGGCCGCATTGGGCAAAGATATCCCACACCAGACGACAATCCTCCAGATTGTAGGCGGCGAGTGCGGGCTTATCGTTATGAAAAAGCTGCTCAATATCACGACCGCGATCGGCGCCCTGTAATAGCTTGCCACGGCCCAGCAACTGCTCCGACACCGACTGCAAGGAATAACTCTCGAAGCGGTATTGCGCCGCCTTCACCACTTCGATACCGTCCAGTACCACCCTCCCCGGCAGGTCGCATTGCCGGCGCCCTCCAGCCTCATCCTGGCCGTGCCAGCGAAGGCTCTGGCCAGCGCGCCCCATGGAAAGGCGAATACCGTAACGGTCGCACACCCGTTGCAGATACCAAAGATCAAAACCCACCACATTCCAACCGACGATGACATCCGGGTCGCTCTGCTCCAGCCAGGCCAAAAAACGAAGCACCAACCGGCGCTCGTCGGGACAGAACCCAATAGCGGCGGTGTCGATGCCGGCGCCGACCATAAAAACCCGCTGCTCTTCGGCAGTCACCACCCCAATCGAGAACAGCGCCAAGCGGTCGACGGCGGTTTCGATGTCCAGTGACAATACCCTTATATCGGGCTGCCACTCGCAGGGTCGGATCAGGGGGTTACGGTAGTACACGACTTTGCCGCGGCGCTGACAGGGTCCCGATATCTCCAGACCGCCCAACACAAAACGTTCCATCAGGAAGCGATCAACCGGGCGCAGATCACCCTCGTGCACCGCAACACCTATCTGCTCAAGGCGTTGCCGGGAGGCCTGCAAAGCGCGCTGACTGGAAAAATAGCAGGCCACGACTGTATCGCCGGTGAAGGTCTTGAGGCCAAGCACACGGGTATCGCAGGGCTGCTCGTCCAGTACGGAACGTGCCAGACTGTAACTGGCGGCGGCAATAAAAAACACCGCCTTTTCGCCGTCGAAGACGAGCAGTGACGGGCCTTCAGGCGTTATCGCCCAAAACTGCAACTCGACCCCTTCGGGTCGATCCTGCCAATGCCGGGACAGCAAAAAGCCGGGAGTGTGGCCCGGCTTTACAGATTCCCTGGTCACTGTTGCTGCTGCGCTGGCGCCCGGCCTCAAATTGCCCGCGGGAGAAGCCTTTGCGTCGCCTGAGACCACCGCGCCCCCGCTAGCCCCGGGAAAGTAATTCCTGAAGGTCAATCAAGCCGGCATTGGCCCGCGATATATAAGATGCCATTGCCAACGAATGATTAGCGACCAGGCCAAAGCCGGTGCCGTTGAGAATGATTGGCGAGAATACCGTCTCCTGGCTTTGCTCAAGCTCGCGCACGATCTGTTGCAGGCTGATCAATGCGTTTTTCTTCTGCAGCACATCGGCGAAGTCGACTTGCATGGCGCGCAGGTAATGTATCAGCGCCCAGGTTGCCCCCCGCGCTTCATAAAACACATTGTCAATTTCCAGCCAGGGCGTTTTGACCTGCAGTTCAGCCCCCCTTTCCGTCGACTGGCTCGCCTCGGCGTCACCGGCGAGGTCGGTATTGAGGCGAACCTGCCCCACACTGGCGCTGAGGCGCTGAGACAGCGAGCCCATCCGGGTGGAGACCACCTCCAGCCATATGCGCAGATTGTCGGCACGGGAATAAAACTGGGCGTCAGGACTGGTCGGGTCTATCAGCCTGTCGAGGTAGGACTCCAGCCTGGCAATGCCCTCGCGGTACATACTCTCCGACGACGGCAACATCCAGCTATCGGCGGTGAAGCTGAAGCGCGGGTCTGCCAGCGCCAGATCCGGGTCCTCGGTCGATTGCGATTGGGAGCGACTGAAACTGTCCCTCAGAGTGCGCACCAGGTCGCGCTGCTGGGTCAGGACGCCATACTCCCAGCTGGGAATATTATCCAGCAGCACACCGGGAGGCATGATGTCATTACTGAGGTAGCCGCCGGGCTTGTCAAGCAGCACCCGTGCAACCTTGATGGCGGTGGTGGTGGTTACGGCCCCGGTTATCGGCCGCTCCGCCAGTGTTGGCAACATCGCCTGCGCATTTTCCCTGACCGAGAACATGTCGGGCTCACGGCTCCAGTACCAACCCAGCAGCAGGCATATCAAGGCATAGACAGCCAGGGCGAGCGACAGCGATTTAACAATGGTTGATCCTGAACCGCTACCGACTCCTCGACCCAGGCCCTTGACCCTGCCCCATAGAGACTCCGATGACATGCGTTTCTCCCGTCTGTAGTTTTACGATTGGACTGCTATTCATTGAGTACGCTGATCACGGGCAATTCAAAAGAATTGCAACCGCCGGTAGCAGCGCATAAATCGATCACCACTGTATCACCCTCTTGCAAAACTTGCTGCAAGCCGATCAGCATCAGGTGCAAGCCGCCGGGCGCAAGGGACAACTCACCCCCCGCCGGAACTACCAATTGCTGCAACTGGCGCATGCGCATCATGCCGTTGTCGTGGCTGTGTTGGTGGAATTCAACTTTTTCTGACGCCGCAGAGCGCCCCGAGGTCAGCACCAGATCGTCAGGCCCCGAGTTCCTGAGTGTCATGAACGCGGCGGTTACAGTTTGTCCGGGTGGCAGCCCCCGCACGTAGCCCTCCTCCACCAGCAGCTCGGCTCGCGCCAGGCCCGAGAGCAGAGCCAGGGCTGCCAGCAGCGCACATTTACCGTTAACCACGCGATTTACAACCACCTCACTCTCCCCTGCCACTTGTCTGTTACGACCCCACACCCCTTGCACCTATCTTTGCACCTATCTTTGCACCTATCTTTGCACCTATCTTTGCACCTATCTTTGCAACTACCTAAGCACAAGGTCGCGCCGCGGCGATAAACCGCGCCAACGCCCACGCCGTTCCCTATACTGTTCCCATCGGCCCGCAATTGTATTAGGTTACACGCCCAAACA
>JAHEGP010000192.1 GCA_024645065.1 Cellvibrionales bacterium
GGCCGTATACCTCGATCGAGCCCGGCGTTTTCCCCGGCAATTTCGAGTGATAGATGCTTCGGGCCCACTTTCCCAGGTACAGGCCAATATTGAGCATGTGCTGGCTCGGGTTCTGGGTGAAGCGGGTGCCCGGTCATGACTGCGCAGGTATTGCCATGGCAGGGTGCCAATCGTGAACACCTGCTGGGCTTGCATCAGCGGGGCCAATTGCCCCATGCGCTATTGCTCTATGGCCTCGCAGGTACCGGAATCAGTCGCTTCGCCGCGGCGATTGCCCAAACCCTGCTCTGTGATTCAGGGGCAGGCGCGCCCTGTGGCAAGTGCCATAGCTGCCAATTGTATAACGCGGGCAATCACCCCGACCTGCTGTGGCTAGCGCCCGAAAGGGAGGGCGGCTTGATCAAGGTCGACCAGGTGCGAGAAGTGGTAAGCTTCGGTCATGCGTCTGCGCAGCAGGGAGGCTATCGGGTGGTGATAATCTCCCCGGCCGAGGCAATGAATGCGAACGCGGCCAATTCATTATTGAAAACCCTCGAGGAGCCAGGCGATAAAACCCTGCTGTTATTGGTTAGCCATGCGGCGGCTACGGTGCTGCCAACGGTGCGCTCTCGTTGCCAGCAGATGGCGATGGCAGTGCCGAGCCCGGCTGAGGGGAAAGAGTGGCTGCAGCAGCATTTATCGGATCCAGCGCACTTACCCTTGTTGCACGCCTTCGCACCGAGGCAACCATTGTATGGGCAGCGCCTGGAGCCGTTGGTCGATGACATGGCAGCGGTTGCCGAAAGCCTTCCGGCACTGATGGAGGGTTCGGCAGACGTATTGGTCACCGCTAATTTATGGGCTTCTAGCGAGCCTGGCCTACTGCTGCAATGGGTCTACCAATGGTTGAGCGCCGCATGTCTTGCGGATTTAGGGGGAGAGCGTACTGATTCGGTGGCAGCCAGGATACTGAACGCCTGGCAGCGGCGCTCAACTCTGGTGCAGCTCCTCGACAGGGTCGATGAGGTGGTTGCGCTGCGCCGCCTCCTGGCGTCCGGGGCCAACCCCAACCGCCAGTTACTGCTGGAGAATCTTGCTCTGAAGCTATCGCCGGTAGTGGTCGAGACTTGACCCTGACGGCTCGCTGATGGTTAAAATATTGCGGTAAGAGTTGGCTAATCGGGTTATCAGAAGCTACCATTATTTCTTGCAGGTTGTTGACGAAGAACTGTTGGCCCGATCAATCAGGGGCACAGTTGGGAACATTAACAGGGATCAGCTGGAAGTGCGCATGAACAACCCCGGGTTAAAACAAGGCAGTGCAAAAAGTGGCATCCTGTCCCTCACTATCAAGGATAAAGCCGTTTTGTACGCGGCTTATATGCCTTTTCTAAAGTACGGTGGCTTGTTTATCCCGACCAATAAGCTCTACAAATTGGGCGATGAAGTCTTTATGCTGCTCAGCCTGATGGATGAGGCCGAAAAGATTCCGGTGGCGGGCAAGGTGGTCTGGATAACGCCCCAGGGCGCCCAGGGTAATCGCACCGCCGGGATTGGCGTGGAATTCAGTGAGCACGATGATACCGCAACCCGCAAGATCGAAACCTACCTCGCCGGCTCCCTCGATTCGGAGAAGCCCACCCACACAATGTAAACTGGCGGCTGCCAGCTTCGCCCGATTCCCTTTTTCTCTCAGACAAGACGTTTTCTAGGAATGGAATCCCTGTTGGTGGACTCACATTGTCATCTGGATCAGCTGGAGCTTGCCAGTTGCGGCGGCAGCGTTGCGGCCGCCCTTGACGCTGCCCGTGAGGCCGGTGTGGGGAGATTCCTGTGTATTGCCCTCAACCCGGCTAACATTCCAGCAGTCTTGCAGCTGGCGAGGGAATTTTCCGCAGTGGCCGCCACAGTGGGCGTACATCCGCTGCATGTGTCGGAGTATCGCGTCGATGCATCCGGGCTGCGTGAATGGGCGCAGGACCCCCAGGTTGTTGCCATTGGTGAAACCGGACTGGACTACTTCTATGCTGCGGCCTCCAGTGAGATCCAGCGAGCCAGCTTCGCTATGCACCTGCGGCTTGCATCCGAACTCGGCTTGCCCGTCGTGGTTCATACTCGTGATGCGCGGGAAGATACCCTGGCCCTGATCAGGGAATATGGCTCCACTGAGCACGGCGGGGTTTTGCATTGCTTCACCGAAGACTGGGAAATGGCGCGCTGCGCTATGGACCTCAATTACTCGATCTCGATTTCCGGCATCGTAACATTTGCCAATGCGGCAGATCTCCGCGAGGTTGTGCGTAAGCTTCCCCTGGATCGAGTGCTGGTTGAAACCGACGCGCCCTATCTGGCGCCGGTGCCCCATCGAGGGGAGGCCAATCAACCAGCGTACGTAGTTCGTGTGGCGCAGGCGGTAGCGGATATCAAAGGTTTGCCGCTGGAGCAAGTCATTGAAGCGACCACCAGTAACTACGATCGTATCTTCGGGCTTGCTGGAGGCGGGAGTTGAATCACAGCGGCCGGGCAGCGTATCGTGCCAGCCGCCTGGTCGCAAGAGGAGACGGTGTTGGATGACTTCCTGACGGGGGTGATCGAAGGCTTTTATGGTCGCTGCTGGACCTGGCAGGAGCGGCAGTCCAGTGTCGACTTCTTGCGCGAAAATGGGTTGAACACGTATATCTACGCTCCCAAATCGGACGCCATGCTGCGGCGTGACTGGGATAAGCCCTGGATAGACCAGGACTTTGAAAAGCTCATGGCCCTCGGGGAGCACTGTCGTGCCAGCAAGGTTCGTTGGGGGCTTGGCCTTTCGCCGCTGGAGGCTTACATCGACTATGGACCTCGCACCCTGGAGCGTCTCAAGCCCAAACTCGCCGCGATAGATCGGCTGCGGCCTGATATTCTGTGTATTCTCTTCGATGATATGCGTGGTGATGTGCCTGACCTCGCCCGACTCCAGGCGCGCATGGTGGCAGACATTGCCACGTTCAGCAGCGCGCCGCGAATGATCCTGTGTCCAACTTACTATAGCGCTGACCCGGTTCTGGAGCGGGTTTTTGGCGCGATGCCCCGTGGCTACTGGCAGCAGCTGGGTAGTGAACTGGATGCAAAGCTGGACTTTTTCTGGACCGGGGAGCGAGTTTGTTCCAAAAGCTATGATTGCGACAGTCTTGCGGCTATTACCGAAGCCATGCAAAGAGCGCCGGTGTTGTGGGACAACTACCCGGTCAACGATGGTGCGAAGATGAGTCGCCGGTTGAACTTGCGGCCGTTTCGTGGGCGGCCGCGGAGTATTCAAGCGTGGTGTCGGGGTCACCTCGCCAACCCGATGAACCAGGCCTATCTGTCTCGGGTGGCCTTGTGTACTATGCCTGCCTGCCGTTCACCAGCAGCTGATTTTGAGCAGGCATTGGAGCGATTGGCACCGCCGGCTCTCGGCGGCTTGCTGACACGCGACCTGGCCCTCTTCAGCGATCGAGGTCTCGATGCGATTGACGCTGCGCATAAGTCGCGCCTTGAGCTGGAATACGGCGCCTTTGAACATCCGCTTGCCAGGGAGGTTCTTGGCTGGTTGCGCGGTGAATACCGGTTTGACCCTGCCTGCCTCACTGAATAGCCAGCTCGACCGGTCAAACATAGTTTGGTAGTGAGGGAGTCAATGAAAACACTTGCGGCAACACAGGTCAGTCGCTGGATTGAACAGGAGGCCGAGAGGCTTGGCACAGCGAACCCGGCTGAATCACTCGTTATCAATTGCCTCGTTGAGCTCGACAAGCATTGGCTTGCAGACGCCCCTGCGGCTCGTTTCGAGCTGACTGTAACCCTGCAGCGGCAGGCGGCTGAACGGGTGCCCGTAGCGATATCACTGCGAGGCCTGGATGCAGACAGTACATCGGCCTGCGACTTTTCCCTTGCCAGACCCATCCTGCTCGATCGGGTGCACATTGCCAAACCCTGGGGGCAGGAAATCTGGTACACCGGGGTGGAGCAGCGTGGTGTTTGTGGCTTTGTGGCTGAATCAGGTGACTCGGTTCCGCTTCCCTGGATGCTGGAGACAGTGGCACCCTGGTTGACGGGCGGAGCGCGGGAGCTGGTCCTCCTGAAAATTCTGGATCCGCTGCCTGCGGCTGTGTGGGGCGACCTCTATTTCGAGCTGCATGAGGAGAAGCGTGAAGTTTACGTGGTGACCCATGTGGACAGGTCTGCCTGGCCGGATGGCACCGGCGCGATCCGATTTGGCTTCGACCCCGAGCGACGCGCGAGTTATGCCAGTGATGCCGACTTCAGGGCGGCCTATCGAGCCAGCGTAGCGGCCTACGAGGCAGTAAGACGCACCATTGACAAGCAGTTGGATATCCGGAGAGAGGAAGAAGGTATCGCACTGGATGCACCGGTGCCGCCGCGACAATTGATGGCGTGGCAGGCAGCCCTGGAAGCTGGGCTGCTGCGGCATGAGCAGTTACTGAGGGAAGAAATGGAAGCGTTCACCCGCTTCCTTCCGCTGCGGGTCGGGGATGTGGTCAAGGTCCCCTGTTACACTCCCCATGCGCTGCAGCACGGGGTGCGAACGGTGGAATTCCAGACCCCGGTGTATGAGCGAAAGATACTGTCTTTTGCCCAGAAAGTGCTGACCCAGCAGCATTGGGATACCGACGATGGCGTGGCACTGATGGCGTTGGAGCCGGAAGCCGAGGAGCCGTTCTTCGTTTGCTATCGGGACGATGACGTGCTGGGAGAGAAAATCGTCGATTTTGCTGATTTCGAAGTGCAGCGCTGGCTATTGCAGCCCGGTGCCAGCCACCGGATTGAACTGGCTGGCAGCTACGCCCTGGTGATGGCGATCGAGGGCGAGGTGGCGGTTGGCGAGTGTCGGCTGCTGCCAGAGCAGGCATGCCTCGTGCCAGCGACGATGGTCTCGGCGGTGTTGGCCCAGAGGGGCAATGCAGCTGCTACCGTGCTGGTGGCCCGTCCAGCCTGAAACGCGCTTATCCGTTGTTGAACGGGGCATTACATTGTGGCAGAATGCAGCGCTTGTCGAAGCCGATCCATTGCCGGAATTGTCCATAACAACATTTTATTTCAACGAGATATCAGCGCATTCTAACAAATTACATTAGGATGCGGGCCGCTTCTTTTGGAACGTTTACGTCAGTAAATGCGGGTGTGGTGAAATTGGTATACACGCCAGATTTAGGTTCTGGTGCCGCAAGGCGTGGGAGTTCGAGTCTCCCCACCCGCACCATTCATTGACTTGTCACCATCGCAGCCGGGCGGCAGGGTCCGCTGGGTATGGGTATTGAATTCGAGGTATATACATGCAGGTTTCCATTGAAACAACGACGGGTCTGGAGCGCAGGCTCACCATTGGTGTCCCCGCCGAACGGATTGAGCAGGAAATCGACAAGCGGTTGAAAAAGGCTGCGGGCTCTGTTCGCATTGATGGTTTCAGGCCCGGCAAAGTGCCGATGAAAGTCATTCGCCAGCGCTATGGCAATGGCGTGCGCCAGGAAGTGGTTGGTGAAGTCATGAGTCAGACCTTCTATGAGGCGGTAATGAAGGAAGAGTTGCAGCCGGCTGGCCAGCCGAAGATAGAGCCAAAGGAAATAGCTCCGGGGAAGGATTTGAAATACGTTGCGACCTTTGAAATCTATCCCGAAGTCAGCGTGGCAGACCTCACCCGGATCAGCGTCAACAAGGCGGTTGCAGAAGTCACAGATGCCGATGTCGATCGTATGATCGAAGTGTTTCGCAAGCAGCAGGGGGCCTATGAAGTGGTAGCACGGGCCGCTGCCAGTGACGACGAGGTCAATATCGACTATAGCGGTACCCGTGAAGGCGAACCCTTTGAGGGTGGCAGTGCAGAGGGCGCTGATCTGGTGCTGGGTTCGGGACGTATGATTCCCGGGTTCGAGGACGGTATTGTGGGTTTATCCGCCGGCGACGAAAAAACATTGCAGCTTCAATTTCCGGATGATTACCACAGTGAACAGCTCAAGGGCGCCGCGGTAGAGTTCAAGGTGCGGGTCAACGCGGTCAAGGAGCACCGGCCTGCGGAGCTGAACCAGGAGTTCTTCGCCCGCTACGGAGTCGCTGAAGGGGGAGAGACCGCGTTTCGCGAGCAGGTGGCGGACAACATGCGCCGCGAACTGAAGAAAGCGGTGACAAACAAGGTCAAGCAGCAGGTGATGGATCAGCTTATCGAGATGCACGATCTGCAGCTTCCAACGGCCCTGGTCCAG
>JAHEGP010000018.1:0-2464 GCA_024645065.1 Cellvibrionales bacterium
GGCATGAATGTTCTGGGTCATAGCTGCCTTGTTCGATGCTTGGGGGATATCGGCCTGGGCAACGAAATCCACTGGGACAAGAGAGCGGGCGTCACCACCCGCCCTAACACATATGCTCTGCTAGCAAAGCTAGCGGGCGGTAGGATAGTTCGGCGCTTCCTTGGTGATACTGACGTCGTGCACGTGACTCTCGCTCATACCGGCCGCAGTGACACGGATAAAGCTGGGTCGTGTGCGCATGGTGGCAATATCGGGAGAGCCGGTATAGCCCATGGCCGCCCGCAGCCCCCCCATCATTTGCACGACGATCGCCGATAGCGGACCCTTGTAGGGCACGCGACCCTCGATGCCCTCCGGCACCAGTTTTTCGACGCCGTCGACGGCGCTCTGGAAATAGCGGTCACTGGAGCCCTGGGTGCGCGACATGGCGCCGAGACTACCCATACCGCGATACGCCTTGTAGGTTCGCCCCTGGTAAAGCTCGATCTCTCCGGGCGCTTCCTCGGTACCGGCAAACATGCTGCCCATCATGACCGCATCGGCACCGGCCGCAATCGCCTTGGCAATGTCGCCGGAAAAACGAATGCCACCATCGGCAATCAGGGGGATATCGCTACCCTCGAGGGCAGCCGCGACATTGGCGATCGCGGTAATCTGGGGCACACCAATGCCCGTCACGATTCGCGTGGTGCAAATGGACCCCGGACCTATGCCCACTTTTACCGCATCCACGCCCGCTTCGACCAGCGCCGCGGCAGCCTCCCCGGTGGCGATATTGCCGGCTATCAGCTCGATCCGGGGATAATGCTGCTTCACCCACTTGACGCGGTTGATCACATTCAGGGAGTGACCGTGGGCGGTGTCGACCACCAATACATCGACGCCTGCCGCCACCAGCGCGGCAACACGGTCGTCGGTATCGGGCCCGGTGCCTACGGAGGCACCCACCAGCAGCCGGTCCAGCTCGTCTTTGGCGGCAAAGGGGTAGGTTTGCGCTTTGCTGATATCCTTCAGGGTGATCATGCCGCGCAGCTTGAAATCATCGTCCACCACCAACACCTTCTCCACCCGGTGCTTGTGCAGAAGGCGCTTGACCTCTTCCATGTCGGCCCCCTCGCGCACGGTGACCAGCCGGTCCCGGGGGGTCATTATGCTCGATACCGGTACGCTCAGGTCGGCCTCGAACAACACATCGCGGTTGGTGACAATACCCACCAGATCGCCGTTGTCGAGCACGGGCACGCCGCTTATCTGATGCTGGTTCTTGATTTCCAGCAAATCCTGCACGGGAGCACTGGCCTGGATGGTAATGGGGTCTTTCACCACACCACTTTCGTACTTCTTGACCGCCCGCACCTGCGCCGCCTGCTGTTCAATCGTCATGCTCTTGTGGATAATGCCGATACCGCCTTCCTGGGCCATGGCGATGGCCAGTCGCGACTCGGTGACGGTATCCATTGCCGCCGATACCAGCGGCATGTTGATGGCGATATTGCGCGTCAGGCGGGTTTTGAGATCGACGTCCCTGGAGACCACCGTGGAGTAACCGGGAACCAGCAGGACATCGTCAAAGGTTAGTGCTTCTTGGGCTATGCGGAGCATAAATCTCCTCAACAGGCGGGGTCTGTAAAAATAGACGCGGCATTATAGCTGGCCGGCCCTATGGGGTAAATAAAAACAGGATGACCAGGTGAATCCAGAGCAAAATGCCGATCACATCACCGGCCGCCGGGTGCTGAGTGTCAGCCAGCTAAACCAGCGCGCGCGCCAGTTGCTGGAGACCCATTTCCCCCAGGTCTGGGTGGAGGGAGAGGTGTCCAACCTGGTGAAGCCATCATCCGGCCACTGGTATTTTACCCTCAAGGACGCCGGTGCCCAGGTGCGCTGCGCGATGTTTCGCAATCGCAACCAGTTGCTGAAGTTTCCCGTTAACAGCGGCAGCAAGGTGACCGCTCGCGGCCGCCTCAGCCTTTACGAAAATCGCGGCGACTACCAATTGATAGTGGAAAACCTTGAGCCGTCGGGCATTGGCGCACTGCAACGCGCATTCGAGCTGCTGAAACAGGAGTTATCCGCCAGGGGCTGGTTCGACCCTGCCCACAAGCAGCCGCTACCCGTGATACCGCAGCATATCGGGGTCATCACTTCGCCAACTGGCGCTGCGATTCGGGATATCCTGGTGACATTGCGGCGACGCTTTCCCTCGATACCGGTGACAATATTCCCGACACCGGTGCAGGGCGCCGGTGCCGGCGCGCAAGTAGCCGCGGCAGTCGAGCTTGCTAATCGAGTGGGTGACAGCCTGCAACCGCCCCTGGATGTATTGATCGTGGGTCGCGGAGGCGGCTCGCTGGAAGATCTGTGGGCCTTTAACGAGGAGGTAGTGGCCAGCGCCGTCTACCATAGCCGCCTGCCGATAGTGAGTGCGGTGGGCCATGAAATCGATTTCTGTATTGCCGATCTG
>JAHEGP010000018.1:2474-21787 GCA_024645065.1 Cellvibrionales bacterium
GACCAGCGCGCCGCGACACCGTCGGGTGCTGCCGAGCTGCTCAGCCCGGACCGGGAACAATGGCTGGATACCCTGCGCCAGCGCAATCACCGACTCATAAACCTGTTGCGTAGAACGGTGCAAGACAAGCAGCAGCAGCTCGGCGGCTTGCAACGACGCCTCAAGCATCCCGGCGCCAGGTTACAGGATGTCAGCCAGCGACTCGACGAGCTGGAGTTGCGCCTGCTGCGCTCCCACCAGCGACTCCTCGATCTGCATCAATCACGATTACAACAATTGGGGCAAAGGGTGCTGGTCTCATCGCCACAAAGTCATGTCGAGCGGCAATTCGATCGTCTGCGCGAACTGCAACAGCAGCTGTTGAAACAGTGGCGGCAAAAACTGCACGACAGGCAACAGGCCCTGGCACAAAGCTCGGATCTGTTGCACTCGGTCAGCCCGCTTCAGACACTGCAGCGCGGCTACGCCATTGTAGCGAATGCCGAAGGCGCCATTGTCAAGAGTGTCGGCGACCTCAAGCAGGACGACCGCATCAACATCCGGATGAGCGATGGCGATGTCGACGCCAGCGTATTGTAAAGATCCATGTGGCTATTTATCAAAAACCTCCACATAAGCCTCGCACTCGTTTCCGTGACCGGCTTTTTCCTGCGCGGGATCCTGATGTTGCTGCAGTCCGGTTTGCTGCAACAACACTGGATCAAGCGACTGCCTCACCTGGTCGATACCCTGTTGCTCGCCAGCGGCGCTTTGCTGGCCTGGCATCTGCACCAGTATCCCTTCGTCAATTCCTATTGGCTGACCGCCAAGATGCTGGCGCTGGTCGCCTACATCGGCTTTGGCATGCTGGCGCTGAACCACGGCAGGACGCGGGCGGTTCGCGGGCTGGCATTTCTGTTGGCGCTGGGTTGCGCGGCCTATATCCTGGATACCGCTTTAGGCCGCAGTGGGCTGGTGCTCGCCTGAATCCGCAAACTCCCGCTGGCCGGGTGGCGACGGCGCAATGCCCCTGATTGCCCTTTTTTAGCCGTGGATAAAGACACTTTCAAGGACTATCAAGCGCTACAGATAGCCCGTGAAATGCACAATAAAGTGCTTTACACTCCGCCCAGTAGAATGCCGGCCGGTGGTGTCGACCGCAGACCAGACGAGCCCAGGCCGACAGGGTCCATAGTTCACCCCCTGCTGACTGATGGTGCTGTCAATACCACCCCGAATACAGTGCTTCATTGCGCAGCCTGCGAACGGGCGGAACGTCCAGAAAACTCGCCATCCGTAAACCTGACAACAATAGCTCACCAGGTCTCAAAATGAATACGATAAAGCCAGAACGAACCCCCGGTTGGCTCAATTTGCCGTCCCTGGGGCTACCGCTGAGAATGCTCTTTACCGGTTACCTGCTGGTAACCGGGGTTGGCCTGATGATGGCGGGAGTCCAGATCCTGCTGACCCACGGCATGGCGGACGGGAAATGGGGCATTTCCGTCAACGACATTGTCTACAGTTATTACGGCAATCGCGGCGGTAGCCGAATCGAATCCAAGCTGGAGGGCTCGATGAAGGACAAGGCCCCGGTGGACGTTCGCGCCAGTATCGTGGAATGGGTTCATGCCGGCGCCTCCGAGGAGCAGTGGGACAGGTCGGTCAAGGCCTTGTTTCAGCAGAATTGTGTCAAGTGCCACGGCAACATCCCGGGCCTACCCGACTTTAGTACCTACCAGGGCGTGCTTTCGGTTTCTACAATCGACCTGGGTGCTACCGTAGACTCCCTCGCCCGCGTTTCCCACATACATCTGTTCGGCATCTCATTCATCTTTTTGTTTGTCGGCTTTATTTTCAGCTTTGCCATCGGCATCCCGCGGGCCATCAAAGCCGCCGTTATATTCATTCCATTCGCCTTCCTGATAGTTGACGTTCTGTCCTGGTGGATAACCAAGTGGTACCCCAATTTTGCCATCGTCACCATTGTCGGCGGCTTCGGTTATACCCTGGCGGCGGCATTCATGTTGCTGACGTCGCTTTACCAGATGTGGGTGATGCCGATGATGGGCAAGCGCCCGGATATCGATGCCTGGCACGACGATTGATGATCATGTTAACTTAGTCAGCTGTGATTAATTCGGTGTCAGATCGGCAGGCGCAGGGTCGGGTAGGTCCTTGTTCTATGGAGAGCACTGCAGAAGCTGGATCACCAGAGGGATACACCATGAAAAACCGGGTTATTGGCGCCTTGCTACTCGTCGCCATGGCACTGCCCAAAGTTGTCCTGGCCCTGACCGAGGCCCCCCGGAGCGACGCCAATGCCGTGGGCAAGGAGGTCTACGAGAAGCACTGCGCCGCGTGTCATAACGACCCGAACAACAAGGCACCCGAGAAGGCATCGCTGGAAAACTTGACCTTCGATGCCATTTTCCAGGCGCTGGAATTTGGTGTCATGCAGCCCCAGGGAGCCGCCCTGGACAAAAGCCAGAAGAGTGCTGTGGCCAAGTATCTCGCCGGCGATAACACAATCGATGAAAGCTGGATTACCGCCTCCCAATGCAGTAACAGGTCGATCGACGCGGTAAATGTCAGCAGCGGCAACTGGGGCTTATCCCAGGGCAATCAGCGCTATGTCAGCACAGCGGTTTCCGGGATCAACAGGGACAATGTGTCCTCGCTGAAAGTGAAATGGGTATTCGCCTACCCCAGGGTTGCCGATGTTCGCACCCACCCCGCCCTGACCCGGGACACGATATTTACCGGCAGCAAGTCGGGCAACCTGTTTGCCCTGGACAAAAAAACCGGCTGCATCAAGTGGCGCTATAAAGCCGAAGCCAGCATCCGCTCCGGACTGGTCATTGGCGATCGCAAGGGCGTGCCAACCTTGTTCTTCGGCGATGCATTGGGATCCGCCTACGCGGTGGATGCCAGTTCGGGGGAGTTGCAGTGGAAACAGTCGCTGGCGCTGTTCCCCACCTCTATTATTACCGGCGCACCGGCCTACCACGCTGGCGTACTCTACGTGCCAATCTCGTCTTACGAGGTAGCTGCAGCCGGCATGCCGCAGTACCCCTGCTGTCAATCGCATGGCGCGGTGGTAGCACTGGATGTCGCCACGGGCGACAAGAAGTGGACCTGGCACGCTGCCAAAGCAGCCACGCTACAGGGCAAGACCGCATCCGGCCTGCAGCAATTTGGACCGTCAGGCGCATCGGTATGGTCGAGTCCGACCGTGGATGAAAAGCGCGGCCTTTTATATTTCGGCACGGGTGAAAACATGTCACTGCCCGCGACGGATACCAGCGATGCCATCATCGCCGTAGAACTGGCCAGCGGTAAGCAGGTGTGGTCTTACCAGGCGACCCAAAACGACGTCTGGAATGCGGCCTGCCTCAACGGCGGGCCGAACTGCCCCGCCGATCCCGGTTCCGACCTGGACTTTGGCGCTTCCGTCATTCTCACCGAGCGCAGTAACGGTAAGGACATTCTCCTGGCCGGCCAAAAATCCGGCGCGGTGTACGCGTTTGATCCGGATGCATACCAGGATGGCGCGGGCAAGCTGCTGTGGAAGAACAGCGATACCGAAAACACCGTGTACAGCCCCAACCCGGGGGTGCACTGGGGGATGGCGGTGGAAAACGGCAAGGTTTTCGTTCCCATCGCCGATGTCGACCGGGTCTTTGAAGGGTATGTTGCCCGCCCCGGCCTGTATGCACTCGATATCGACACTGGCAAGCGAGTATGGGCCCACCCCGCCGAGCGAGGATGCGAGCTGAGTGAAGAGCAACGATCGGCGGCCTGGGGACTCGAAGCAACCCGCCAGGGTGTCAAACCCAAGGAGAGCGACTGCTCAATCTTCTTCAGCCTGTCGGCGGCCGCCAGCGCGACCGACGGGCTGGTATTCGCCGGCAGGCTGGACGGCAAGCTGCAAGCCTACGACACGGCTACCGGCGAAGTAGTCTGGGAATCTGAAACCAGGCGCAAGTTCCAGGGCGTCAATGGCGTCGAGGGCAAGGGTGGATCAATCGATGTCGACGGTCCGGTCCTGGGTGACGGCATGCTGTTTATTCACTCCGGCTACAGCCTGTTTGGCCAAATCCCGGGTAATGTGCTGATTGCGTACCAGGCAGACCCCATAGCCAGAAAGGAATAGCGCCAACCCGGTTGCCGGACCAAAAATACCGGATCGGTGTCCGGCATTGTTATTTTGGGAGCGTGGATTCAGGACAGGTTTTGCGCGACCTGGCCTCGCAGCCGAACAGAGCCGGCGCGAAACCCGCTATCAATAGCTGGCGGGCAGCTTGCCGTTGATTACGATATTGCGTCCCTCGAATCCAATGTATTCACCGATGGTGAGATCCTTGAGGATGCGCGCAACCATTTCCCTCGACGCCCCAACCCGGTCGGCAATGTCCTGCTGGGTCAGGCGCTCCGCGATAAACAAGCGCTCGTCTTCCCTCGGGCGTGCCATCGTGGTGAGGACCTTGGTAACACGACCGTAGACGTCCTGCAAAGCCAGGCTTTTGACTTTATCTGTGAGCTTCCTGACGCTTCGGGTCAGGTTTCGCATGAGCACCCTGGCGATGTTCGGATGCTCGGTGATGACCCGCTGGAATTCCTCCTTGTAAATGATGCGGAAGGTGCACTTCTCCATGGTGCGCACCGACGCTGAGCGACGATCGTCATCCAGTAGCGCCAGCTCACCAAAGTAGTCGCCGGGCTCGAGGGTATTCATAATGAATTCCTTGCCATTCTTGTCGCTGCAATACACCTTCACCCTGCCCTGGTCAATCAGGTACAGCGAATCGGCGTGATCGCCCTCGTTGATGATCACCGTGTTCTTGGGATACTGCCGGGTCACGCTGCTGGCGGCTAATACCTCAAGTTCCTGCTCACAAAGCCCTTTAAAAATTTCTACCTGTGCCAGTACATTCAACATTGTCGCTATACCTGTGTGTAATTGCCTGAATACCGATAGCCAGGAATTGGCGCGGCTAGCTGCATAAAAGTGTAGCCATGGCCCTCTGAAGGCGCAAACATGAGCCGCCGGTGTGCGCTGGGCAATCGCTTAATGGCATCTATACTCAGGAAGTTTCAATTCTTGCAAGCTGAGGAAACGGTGCCCCAGGATAGCGCCCAATTCGCCGCGTTAATGAATATTGCCCATGCCATCGCCGAGAATACCCGGCGGGTACAGGATCAATTGCGGCCCTTGCACAGCGAGGCCTTGGACGGCCAAACCGGAAGCTTGAACAGTGCGGCCTCCAGCCTGTTTGACACCCTTACGGGGGCTGCCGCCAACGACGATTTTGACGCCTCAGATCGCCTGGTTTTGCACCGCATTCGCCGGGATTTGCACAGTATCATCGGCAGTTCCAATCTGCTCCACGAACACGAGCAGCTATTGCCACGCTACCGCCCGCTGGTGGAAGAGCTGGGTAAAGACGCCCGCATGCTGTTGCAGGAACTTGAAGAGGCTCACAAAACAGCAAAAAAACTTCCCGCCAACAGTAAAACGGCGCCCGGACGGATTCTGATTATCGATGATGACGACGCCAATCGATTGGTGCTGGCCCGCCATCTGCAACAACTGGGGCACAGTGTAGAAACCAGTTCCAGCAGCGATAAAGTCTTTGACCTGCTCGGGAGCTCGGTGTTCGACCTCATCTTCCTCGACCTGACTATGCCCGAGGTCGATGGCCTCGCCATACTGACCCAACTCAAAGCCAGTGATCGCTGGCGCCCCATTCCTGTAGTCATGATATCCGGCATTCACGACGAGGAGTCGGTTATCAAGTGCATTGAGGCCGGCGCCGACGACTTCCTGATAAAACCGATTAACCGGGTTTTGTTGAATGCCAGGCTCAATGCCGGCCTCGAACGCAAGCGCTGGCATGACCGGGAGCAGCGCTATCTGAAGGACCTTGAGCAGAGTCACAAATTCATTCGTGACACATTCGGCCGTTATGTTTCCGAGGAAATCGTCGACAGTATTCTGGCCCAGCCCAATGGCCTCCACCTGGGCGGCAAATTAACCCGGGTATCCATTCTTATGGCCGACATACGGGGCTTTACCACCGTGGCGGAGCAACTGTCGCCAACCCAGGTGGTCACCATGCTGAACAACTATCTCGGGGTAATGTCAGACATCATCATGCGCCACCGCGGCACCATCGACGAGTTTATCGGCGACGCGATCCTGGCGATCTTCGGCGCACCCATCAGCCAGCATGATCATGCCGACCGCGCCCTCGCCTGCGCCCTGGATATGCAGGGCGCCATCGACCAGATCAATGCCGAAAACAAGCGACTGGGTCTGCCCGATGTGGGCATCGGTATCGCGGTGAACAGTGGCGACGTCGTCGCGGGCAATATCGGCTCGGCCAAGCGGGTCAAGTACGGCGTGGTCGGGCACGCCGTCAATTTGACCGCGCGGATGGAGTCTTTTTGCCGGGCTGGCGAAATTCTGGCGTCCCAGGAAACCCTCAATAACGCCACCGGCAAGTTCAGGCACAGCTACCAGTTCGAAATTTCCCCCAAGGGAATGGTCGAGCGACTGCGGGTGTGTAATATCATCGGCCCGGCCCGGTAAAGGTCGACCAGCCAGGCGCCGATCTCGCGCTGGGCATACCGGATAGCCCCGGGGCCGCTAGCCTGCCGCATCCTGCTTGTGTTTGTCACCTTGCAATATCTCCGGTGCGGAGGCCATTTCGAGTATGGCTTGCATTGACCGCGCCGAGTAGCGGATACGATTGAGTTCATCCTCTGCTGTGCCGTGGCCATACTCTCGTAGTAGTCGTTTGGCACTGTCTACAATCTGGTCGCTCAGCTGGTACAGTTTGTCAAATTGCCTGCCAAGCAATCGGCTTCTTGCTTTTACCGCCCGGCGCAATTCATCCTCCGCTTGCTGCCGAAGTTCGATGGTATGGGGCTCGCTGATCAACGCCTCGATACTGCCATAGGCGTCGGCTTCACGCATACTGGCTTTCCACCAGGCGATAAAGCGCGACTTATGGTCGGCAATGGCGTTTACCGAGCCCACCATGGCGTTGACTTCATCCCTTCCGCCGGGATAAAAATGAAGACGCTCGGCTGGCTCTTCGGCCGCTATTTGATCCAGTAACCCGGACATTTTGCGCAGCGGGTGAACGATGGTGTAGGTGATGGCGATGGCCAGTAAAATGCCCAACAGGGTTGCCAGGACGACAATCCAGAACATGACCCTTTCACTGCGCGTGGTGGATTCATCGATACTGTGTCGCATATCAGCCATAGCCATTTCAGCACTACTGACATTGGTTTCAATCAGGCTGGAGATCTCGGCGACCGCCGCCATCATGTCGTCGTGTAATGCTCTGATGCTGTCGTTCTGCCTGACCAGGGCCAGAAAGTCGCGACGGTAGTTTTTTAATAGCCCTGCGAAATGCGTCTTGTAGGTATCGCTTATGCTGGAGGAGGCTACCTGAACTTCGATGGCGTCCAATTGCGCAATCGCCATATCGACATAGGTATTGTCATGCCTGAGCAAATAATCCTTCTCTCTTCGCCTGAGCTGCAGGACCTTTTCACCCAGGTCGGGGAGATACCGGGCATCGAGTAAGGCTTCGATCCTGTGGGCTGCATCGCGAAACGGTCCCTTGCCATCGACCGGCTGCGGATCGCCGAGTACGCTACTGGCATAGCGATTAAAGGTTTCACGGTACACTGCAACTTCTTGCTGCAAGCTGGCCTTGAAATCCTCGTCCAGCTCAGAGGCGGTGAGCTCCTCGGAAAACGACTGGATGAGCTGCACCACCTTTTGTTGGTATTGCTGCTCCCGTCGCAATCCCAGGTCCTTTTCACCCCGGCGAATTTGTAGTAACAAGAGATAGAGGCGATCCACATTCAGCTGGACTGACATATCCTCCATGGTGTGAGCACTATCGCGAAAAGCGCCCTGTAGGCCGATGTTATGATTCAGCCCCATGCTGCGCCAGGCTGCGACCACACTTTGGAAGCGTTGCTCGTAATTATTGACCAGCTCTTCAATTCGGTTTGCCGTATCCGGGTCGACCCTGCGCAATTTTTCATCAGCTTGCAGAGCTCGCTGCAAATGGGCTAGAACAGCGTCAGCCGCATTTTCATCCCGGCTGAGAAGGAAATTTTTCTGCTCTCGCTGAGCACGCAGGATATTATTTTCAATAGCCATGGCCTGCGTCTTGCGCACTCCGTACACATCGTCCAGCTGGCGGTAGTCCTTGAGCGCGTTTTGCAGGGTAATATGGTATTGCCAGATGACTCCCAGAAACAACAGGCCGACAACACCAAAGCCGAAACCAATCTTTTCCCCAATACGCAACTTTGTCAGCCAATTACTCATGTCAATCCCTCGCGAGCAAACCAGAGCATGATTTTTGAACGATGGTTGTCAGCGGCGTCCTCTTTGCAGCGGATGGCTTCGGGTGCCAGGCCCGAGAAAGCGGCGTGGAGCTTGATGGATAGTGCAAGAAGACATGCGCCTATGTTGCAGTCATCAAAGCGCATCTATATGACAAGGGTATGACCACCCGGACACCATTACACGAACGCCGGGATCCCCCCGGCAGTGTATAACAGTCATTTTCCCGGATCTGTCCGACGACTTTCCGGCTTTCCGGCTTTCCGGCTTTCCGGTATAGCGAATGCCTGACTGGTGCAGCCAGGGACGGCTGCATTCGCCTGGTTACAGCCGGGTCACCATTTTCGTCAGTTTAACCCCCAGCCGTTTGTGCAATTGAATTGCCCCATCGTAGCGGGTCAGCTCTGCCCTCTGCCGGGAGGTATCGGAGGAATCCTCACTTTGATCCGGCGGTCGATTCCTCTGTTGGCAGATCTCACCCAGGCACAGAATCGAGGTCGAAAGCGCCTGGACATAATCTTTTAAAACCAGGACGAACTTGCGGCTGTAAGAGGTACTGGGTTCCAGCGGGTCATCACTCCCAAGAATTGCCTCGATACTGTCCAGTTGCCCCCTCAATTCCTTCAGTTCCGTGTCAAAGCCTGCGTATACGGAGTCTCCGTCGTCACGGAACTTGGTTCTTCTTTTGAGCCCTGACACCCCAAACAGGGCATCGTGAATCCTCGAGTAGCGCGCGTGGATACTGGAAACCCGATGCGCCAGAGTTACGAGTTGCGCCATGAAACAACGACTCCCTTGGGGATGTCCAGGCCGGCGCGGACCATTGG
Source organism: Cellvibrionales bacterium (assembly GCA_024645065.1). GTDB lineage: Bacteria > Pseudomonadota > Gammaproteobacteria > Pseudomonadales > JAHEGP01 > JAHEGP01. The sequence continues at coordinate 11,661 of JAHEGP010000018.1, forward strand.
CGCCGCGCAGGCAGAGACACTTTGAAAGGTTTTATTCACACTGGGGAGCCGACGCCCGGGTACGCGCAATGCGTTGGGTCACCAGTTCGATCAAGTCCTCCTGGCGCTCATAACCCACCAGACGCACAATGCGTTTGTTCTTGAGTCGCATCATCAAGGAGGGCCCCTCACGCAACCGGGACTGCGGCTCAGCCAGGGCCACCTCGCTGAGCGGTAAAACGCTTTCATCGTCGCCGGTGACGAAGGTGACGCTATCTTCGCCAACCTCCAGGTGGTGCTTGCGGCTATTGCGGACATAGCGGATATGGCCCGCCAGATTGAACAGGCAAAACAGGATCACGAACGCAACAACGGACACCAATAAGGTGTCGTTGTATTTATCACTGTCGACAGCATGGCCGCGCAAAGTGATGGCGCACAGCGCAACCCCGAATACAATACCCCAGGCGGTATTGAGATGTCTTCTGCGGATCACCGCTTCGCTGATACGAAAGGTCTGCTCTGCATTGGGCTCCATTTTGCTATTCACTGGCGACGCTCCATGGCCTCGGTCTTAAACTGCTGCGCATTCCTGTCTGCGACGAGCTTGCCCCAGGGCACAAACCGCTAGTTGTGGCTTGGGGCCCAGCGCTCAGCTTGGCCAATGCCGCCGGACGAACATATTTGCCTTGCTCGACGCCTTGCTGCTCAAGCGCTGTTTGCGGGAATTGATCAGCGGAATTATCGGTTCTACCGGGTAGCGGAAGGGGTAGAGTTTTTCACCCACCTGGGCCATCAACCCCACCCAACGTGTATCACTGGAATACACGATATAATGCTCCTTGATATCGCCTGCATTCTCCCACAGCGTTTCATCGGCATTTTGAGGCGTGTGACCGACAATCACCGGAGTATCTTTGGCAAGACCCAGGCATTCACGAAAACGTTTTACATCGCGCTTACCATATCCCCCCGGCCGGCTGGCACTCTTCATCCGATTATTCGTAAGCTCGGTGTAGAGTTTGCGATGGCTACTTATGTTGATCATCTTGTGCAGACTGGTGTCCGATACCGGTGGCGCAGCATGGCAGGTAGCAAAGTGCCGCGAATACGCGACGTAGGGCAGTAGCTCGTAAAAGCGCTTCATTTCACGCAGATAGGCCTTGCCGCGCCGTTTCTTCAGGGTTTTACCCCATATAAGGCCCTGGGGTACACCATGTTTGGCAATTTCTTCGGAAAAACTGTCGTGATTGCCTCGCAGGTAGAATACCTGCCCGGGAAAATGCAGTTTCAGGGCCAGGATCAAATCCATGATCAACATGGAGCTCTCCATCTCGTCCAGATCTGTATCTCCCTCAGGGTGCACGGCGTCACCGATGATTACAAGACAGGCGCTGCCGTTTTCCAGTGCATCCAGAAAGTTGTTCTGGGTTAATACCACCAGCAAGTTGTCTGCCTTGGCGTGAAGATCCCCAACCGTGATGACGCTGCAGTTGTCAGGCAAGGCGATGACACCACCAGGCTTACCGCTATCGTCTTTTGCGCGGCAGGGTTCTTCCTCCAGAACAGCATTGACCTTTTGCAGTTGTTCCAGCGCTTGCTCCGCCGGCAACAATTCAATGGTATCGCCAAATATCGCCTTTAGCTTTTGCAGTTTGGCTTGTCGCCAATTGACCAGTCTTTTGGCCTTTTTATCCTCGAGCAATGGCGCGATGGTGGATTCCGGACTGCTGACATGACTCTTGAACCTCAGCCAGCCCTCTTCATTGCTGATACTGAGTTTACGGTCGGGCAAATCCTCGGATAGCCCCAGAATATCTCGTTGCCCCGGGTCACTGCCACCGAGGGTGATGGTGTCGCCGTCCTCGAGTCGATAGAAGCCACTGAGGGTCGAGTAAAACGTATCGGGATCAAAGAGCAGGTAACTTTGGGTGGAGACATCATTATCGCCGCCCTCGATTAATTGCTCGGGATACAAATGTAAAATCTTGTTGTCGGGCGCCAGGCAAATTTCGAAGGGATAATCCTTGATGTGGGCTTTGGCCGTCTTTTCGCCCAGCCGATAGGTCTCCTTAAGATCCACTTCATCGCAGGGGTCGAGCCCTGGAAAAGCATTTCTCAGTCGTTTAAGTATCTTGTGAGGTGCCAGTAACTGTGCCAGCATAACCACTCTCGGATAAAATAATCTCAAGCGGGACGCTTTCGGTTCCCTCTCGAACGTAAGTGCTCAGTCCACTGCAACACAGATGATACGCCGCCATTTGGTAAATCAATAGCTGGCTTTTTACACGCTCCAGGCTAACGCCCTTGTCAACATGGTGCATGCCATAATCCTCCTGTCGCTTACGCCGCTGATCGAACAGCACCTCGGGCGCGGGTATCAGGAATTCAAATACATAGCGCTTGTACCAGTCGACGGAATAAAAGCGACGTTTCACCGGGGGTATACGCACCCTTGCCAAATCCAGCTCTGGCGCCGTCAATGATTTTATCCACTGTTCGTCAAACACCGCGAGCGCATCTCTATAGCCCCGGCAGGGAAAGCCCAGATGTATCTCCCGCGGACGCAGGCTCAGTGCCCGCGCCTTCCACCAATTATCGAGAGATAGATCGATATAACCCTCGTCCGGCCAGCCCCTCAACTTGCGAATCATGGTGCTTTTGCCGGCCCCCGGGGGGCCGGTGACCAGCAGCTGGCGGTAACTTACGCCCGCTGGAATTGCGACTCCCCTTTCATAATGTAATTCAGCCAGGGGCCGGGTTCGCAGCACAAAGTTGCGTGTATCAGCTCGGTGCATGGAACCTGACCCCTCCCTAAACATACGCTAGCTGAACATGCCTTTAAACAGGAAGAACAACAGGGCGGCCAGTAAGCCTCCCGCCGGTAATGTGATAAACCAGGACAACACAATACCGCCAATGACACGAAGGTCAATTGCACCGACGCCACGCGCCAGGCCAACCCCCATTACCGCGCCCACTGCAATCTGGGTGGTAGACACCGGAAGGCCGGTTTTGGACGCCAGTACCACAGTCGTCGCCGCTGCCAGTGTTGCGCAGTAGCCCCGGGTTGGGGTCAGCTCGGTAATCTTGGTACCAATAGTCTGCATTACACGGTAGCCCATAGTGGCCAGGCCGACCACGATACCACCACCACCGAGAAACAGAATCCACAGCGGCAGCCCGGCTTTTTGTGCGACTTGACCACCACTTTGTACCGTGGAAACTACAGCAGCGAGGGGACCAATCGCGTTGGCAACATCATTGGAACCGTGGGCAAATGCCATTGCTGCGGCGGTAAACACCATCAGCGGCACAAACACCTTCTCGACGCTGGCGAAGTGATATTCCCGGTCCGCGGTTGCGTCTACCTTGACTTTGTTGATCATGGCCCTGCCAATCAGCGCCAGGATAATGCCGATAACGGTTGCCGCGATCAGGCTCTGGGGGCCAGTAAGCTCCAGCTTGAGGTGCTTGAGGCCCTTGAACAGGGTGACCAAACCAACGATCCAGCCGACCAGGAAGACATAGACCGGCCCCCAGCGTTTAGCGCTCTCAAAGGGGTGGTCTGTATCCAGGATCAACTTGCGAATACTGATCATCAAGAGTAGCGAAATGGTACCACCGATAAGCGGCGACACTAACCAACTGGCGACGATGGAGCCGATTTTTTCCCAGTGAACCACATCGACACCAACACCCGCGACGCCAAAGCCGACGATGGCCCCAACGATAGTATGGGTGGTAGACACCGGCCAGCCCCGGGTGGTGGCAATCATCAGCCAGATAGCTGCCGCCAGCAAAGCCGCCAACATGCCGTAGATGATAATTTCCGGCGAACCGGAGAGCACCTCGGTATCAATAATGCCCTTGCGAATGGTTTGGGTAACCTGCCCACCCGCAATAAATGCACCGGCAAATTCAAAGATCGCGGCGATAATAATCGCCTGCTTAACAGTAATGGCTCCCGAGCCAACAGGCATGCCCATGGCATTGGCAACGTCGTTGGCACCAATACCCCAGGCCATATAAAAGCCAAAGATGACAGCCATCACCATAAAAATGGTGCCATATTGATTGATAATTTCCATAAAAAACTCCTTATTATCGATGCAGCGGACCAGGGTGTTTTCCCAAGAGACCGGCAAGAATACTTGCGAGGATATTCGCGTCTTTGCGATTCTTTTTAACGGGCAATAAGCAGACGCATGCGATCACCAACCTTCTCGGCGTAATCCGCCAGGTCCCCAACCCACTGAATCATCTGGTACCAGAACATGACCGATACCGGGCTCAGGTTTTCTTCCTGGGCAAACAAGGCGCGTGCCAGTTCCATGCCCATAACATCGGTCTCATCCTCGATGGCGCTGAGTTCCCTGACCATATCGTCGACCTTGTTGGCCTCACGACCGCGAAACCCCATTTCCAGCAGCTCGTCCAATTGCTCGATGATGCCGGTGGCGATATTACAGGTATCGACGCAGCGTCTCACCAGGACCCGCAACGGCTCTCCCATCCCCTCAGGGACAGTCATGTCGCGCTCTACCATCAGGCCCGCAATGTCCTGGGCGGTGTCGGCAATGTAGTCCTGCATATCGAGCAGTTCGAGCAGGTCGCGTCGGTCGACGGGCATAAACAGGCTTTTGGGCAATTTGGAGCGCAGATCATTTTCAAGGTCATCAGCCTCCTGCTCCTTGGCAAAGATCAGGTCTTTGACCTTGATGACCTCTTCCTGGTTGCCATCAATAAGCGCATCGAACAGTGCTGGCACATGGGCAACACATTCGGTGACAATGCGCATGTGCGCTTGCATAGGTTTAAAAGGTGAGCTTCCCAACAGAGAAGCAATCGGATTGGTTGATCGCATGCGGTTCTCCACTCTCAAAATCAAATAACGAACAGGACAATAGGTATTTCTACGACTAGTATACGGCTAATTGTTAGGTAAAAAAAACGAGCCAAATCAATAAAAATCGAAATGTACCCAATCATTCCAAAACTGAGCTGAACCTTGCCGGTGAAACCAAAATGCTGAGAACAGTCCTCGTGGCGAGGTCCCCTTTACAGCTAACGCCCTGGACTGGGCGCGGCGGCGCAATACTACCTGCCCCGCCCGGATAAAGATCGACGAGCCTCGCCAGCAAACGCTTCAATTCGGGTACAGACTAACCGCCCAGGCGAATTTCGATTGCGGCTGGTCAGAAACGGGATCGCTTATTGCGGCAAACAATCGGCTGACGACAGCGCGTCCGGAAAACCGGTCGTTCCAATGAATGGGAGCAAACACCTGCCCCGCTGCAAGCTCCTGGTCGGGCCGCAACAGGCCCCGAACGGCGCCTGGGTGTCATACTCCCCCGGGCTCAACCTGGCCAGCCCGCCAGGATCGAAATCCCGGGAGCCGTTGTTTTCGCATGACGACGCCACAGCCAACACCACAGTGCGGACAGGTGGTTTTACAGCTGCTCATGTGGGCAACGCGATCAGCACCTCATCCCCTTCCAGGCGAGCCCTGTAAACCGGTACTGCAACGTCATCCCGCTCGACACAGGCGCCAGTACGAAGATTGAAATGCTGCTTGTACAGCGGCGACGCAATGACCAACTCTCCACCCAGATCACCCACGATACCGCGGGACAATACATTGGCCCCGCCAATGGGGTCGTGATTGTCGAGGGCAAACACAGGGTTTTCCAATTGCGGCAGGTAAAAAATGGCGACCTGTATTCCCCTGACCAGGGCACAGACTCCTGAACCCGCTACCAGGTCACCAGCGTTGCAGACCACTTCCCACTCGCGCAGCGCTAAAGCTGTCATTGTTGCTACTCCCTTGTCCAGGTAAGGCAAAATCGTCTCGGCAAAGCCAGCCTCGCCGCGAAAAAACCCTACCGTGTTATTCCACCGACTCAACCAGGTGCAATCGCTCCTCGGCCCTTGCCGGGCGCACCTGCTCTCGCTCGCGGACGAAAACCACCCCACTGTCCTGCTTGTCGGAATTCACGAACTGCCGGAAGCGCCTGATCTTGGCGGGGTCTTCCAGCACCGCCTTCCACTCACATTGGTAGGTGCCGACGAGGTGTGCCATCTGCGCCTCGAGTTGCGCCGCGATACCGAGCTTGTCATCTATGACCACCGCTCGCAGATAGTCGATCCCGCCCTCCAGGTTTTCCATCCACACCGATGTCCTCTGCAGACGCTCGCCGGTACGAACATAAAACATCAGGAACCGGTCGATGTAGCGAACCAGGGTTTCATCATCGAGATCGGTGGCAAACAGATCGGCATGCCGGGGTTTCATACCGCCATTGCCACAGACGTAAAGGTTCCATCCATTCTCCGTGGCGATCACGCCAAAATCCTTGGACTGCGCCTCGGCACATTCCCGGGTACAGCCGGAGACCGCCGATTTGAGTTTGTGCGGTGCACGCAGGCCCTTGTAGCGGTTCTCGAGGTAGATGGCCATGGCAACGCTGTCCTGTACCCCGTAGCGGCACCAGCTGCTGCCGACGCAGGATTTTATGGTCCGCAGTGCCTTGCCGTAGGCATGTCCGGTCTCGAATCCCGCGGCAACCAGCTCAGCCCAGATAGCCGGGAGCTGGCCCACACGCGCTCCGAACAGGTCGATGCGCTGGCCACCGGTAATCTTGGTATACAAGTTGTACTTTTTCGCCACTTCCCCTAACACAATCAGTTTGTCGGGCGTTATCTCTCCACCGGCAATCCTGGGCACCACCGAGTAGGTTCCGTCCTTCTGCATATTCGCCAGGAAAGTATCGTTAGTGTCCTGCAGGCCCACATGGGGCTTGGCCAGCACATGCTCGTTCCATAGCGAGGCCATGATGGAGGCGATGGCCGGTTTGCAGATGTCACAACCCATACCCTTGCCGTGTGCCGCAATCATCGCGTCGAAGCTGCGTACCTCGCCGACGCTTGCCAGGTGATACAACTCCTGCCGGGTGTGGGGAAAATGCTCGCAAATGCTGCGGTCGACCACCACCCCGCGACGGCTCAGCTCCTCATCGACCAGGTTTTTCACCATCGCGGCGCAACCGCCGCAGCCAGTGGACGCCGCGGTGGCGCTCTTGACATCGGCGAAGGAGCAGCAGCCGTCGTCCATGGCGGTCAGGAGAGCGCCCTTGGTGACGTTGTGACAGGAACAAATCGTGGCCGTTTTCGGCAGCGCCGCCATACCCAGAGTCGGTGTCTCGCCGGCGGCTGGCAGGATCAGCGACGATGGCTCATCCGGCAAATCGATACCATTCAGGTGGTACTGCAACAGGGTATCGTACTGCTCACAATTGCCGACCAGTACCGCACCCAGCAGTTTCTTGCCGTCGGCGGTGGTCACCAGGCGTTGATAGGATTCCTGGCGTTCATCACTGAATACGCAGGCAATCGATCCCGGGGTGCGAGCATGGGTGTCACCGATCGAGCCAACGTCGACACCCAACAGTTTCAATCTGGTACTCATGTCGGCACCGCTGAATACGCCGTCCTCGCCAGCCAATTGTTGGACCACGGCTTCAGCCATGCGGTAACCCGGCGCCACCAGGCCGTAAATCCTGCCACCAAACAGGGCGCACTCGCCAATGGCAAAAATGTCGGTATCGCTGGTTTTGCAGCGGTAGTCGATAACGATGCCACCGCGCTCACCGACTTTCAGGCCACAGGCGCGGGCCAGATCATCCCGGGGACGAATACCGGCGGAGAACACCACCATGTCGGTCTCGAGATGGGATTCATCGGCAAAGTCCATGCGCAGGGCACACCCCGAGCCCGGGCCTATTCTTTGAGTGTTCTTGCCGGTGTGCACGGTCACGTCCAGGCCCTCGACCTTGCGGCGCAACATGCGGGACCCGCCTTCGTCCAGCTGCACCCCCATCAAATCGGGGGCGAACTCCACCACATGGGTTTGCAGGCCCAGGTTCTTGAGGGCATTGGCGCACTCCAGACCGAGCAGGCCGCCACCGACCACCGTACCCACGCGGCTATCCGCGGCTTTCGATTTGATCTCCCCGAGGTCGTCAATGGTGCGATAGGTCATGCAGCGCTTGTGGTCCGCCCCCCTGACCGCCGGGACGAAGGGATAGGAACCGGTGGCCAGTACCAGTTTGTCATAGGCGAAGGTGTGACCACCCCGGGTCGTCACCTGCTTCGCGGCGCGATCGATGCCGGAGACCGGATCGCCAAAGTGCGCATCGACCTGCCACTGCTGGTATGTCTCACGACTGACCAATGACAGTTCGCCGGGCTCGCGGCCGGCGAAGACTTCAGATAAGTGGACCCGGTCGTAAGCGGGCCGGGGCTCCTCGCCAATCACCGTAATCGCGCAATTGGCACCGGTCTGGACCAGGGATTTTACCAGGTGGTGACCGACCATGCCGTTACCGACGACGACAATTTTTTTGCTACCCATGTGGCTTCTCCAGATTTTTGGGGTAACGCTAACCACCCGCGTTGCAACTCAGGCGACTTTCCCATCGGGTTGCAACGCAGCGCATCGCTCCCTGGCGAACATCAAAGCCGATCTGCTGCCTGAACCCAGATTCCGCTGTCGAACCCTGCAATAGCCGGTAAGAGATTGATATCTTTACGAAAAAATGCGGTTTACTGTGCGCCCTATGGGTGAGTCCAGAGACGCTGCACGGTTTCTCGAAAAACCCCAAAGCGCCAGCTGCGCAAGTGTCAGGGCTTCCAAGAGCCCCCGTGTCGAAGCACTTGAAACCATCACCACTATCCTGGGGAAATTGTTACCAAGCAAAACGGGCGACTGTTTTGCTGCCTGGCGGTTTCTTCGTTACTCAGCAAGAACCGCCCGCACACAATCGTTAACTGAAGTAACCATTAGCAAGAGCCGTGCCAGAAAAGGGAATACCGCATCACTCTGTGTCACAGCTCCCCCAGGGCCATGATATTGTTACAAATTCCGACGCCCCGCAGTTTGTCGGGAGAGCGGGAAAGGCCTGCAAAACAAGGGGTTTGCGCCACAATGGCGAAAAGGGTAACGCGATCTCGCACAATGACGGAGCATGCCGGTCCCGGTTGGTGCAGGATTCACTGTTGGAGCGAGGTATTGAGCGGCGAGGCGAAAGGGCCAGCGCCAGAATGAGTGGATGGCTGGCTGTTAACACCGCAATTCAAGGATGCGGATCATGGTTCACATGGTGGCCGGGAAGGGATCAATGCCCTCCCCGGACTAATCCAGTAACAACGGCTCGTTGGCATTGTCCGGCATGTGGCTATTACTCATAGATGTCTTGTTCGGGCATACCGAAGATAGCTTCCCAGTCCTGTTTACTGGCCTTGTCCTTTAGCGCGAATCGCTCATCAATGATTTTTTGTTGAAAAAGTGCTCTCTCTTTGCGCATCTCTTCGAGCCTGGGTCGGATGTCCGCTGTCGTCGTGTCGTAGTCATGCAACATTGCCAGAAGCTCAGCACGATTCTTTTTGTCTACCTTGGCGCGGTTTTTGCTCAACGCCTGCATGTCTTTTACGGTGGACATCAGGTCCTTTCGCAAGGATTTATCAGCGATATTCGATTGGATGCTCGTTTCCCATTCCAGCAAAACGGTCTGCATCGGGATTGCACCGGAACCACTGGAGAATAACAAATATAACAATCCTGCAATCAGCATAATTCAGCTCCTGGGTTTACCTGAATGACGGGAACGCTGCCTTGATAGTCTCTTTTCGGGCGCTGGCAAGCTGCTCCCACTCGTCGCGGCTAAGCAACTGTTTCATCCTGAGGTTGAGTGCCAGTGCATGTTCCTGGTGTTCGGCTGCGTTTGCGTTCATCCGGGCTAGCAATTGGTTGAAATCTTCTCTGCTGGCATTGTGGTCGGCATTGAGGTTTTTGAGTCGCCAGACGTATTGATCGTAGTCCGCCTCGGCCTGCTCGGTGAGGTTCTGCCCCTCCTTCAGCACTTCAACCACTTCGGCTGATCGCGCTTCGTCTTTGAGCAAGCGGGATATTGCGTCCTGCAATTCGGCATTACTGGCCTGCAATCGCTCTGCATTGCTGACTTCGGGCTTATTGGCACAGGCAGACACCCATATGAACAATATTACAGCCATGCAGGCCTTGAGGCGGGCGAGTCCCTGTTCAGTCATACTTTTTCCTCTATTTTCCATGTTTCGAACTCCCTGATCTC
>JAHEGP010000019.1 GCA_024645065.1 Cellvibrionales bacterium
CCCCTGCTTCTGGAGCGCCTCAAGCAGGGCCGGCACCAGGGTCTTGTGACCCGCCGCCAGTGACGACACGCCCACCACGTGCACATCGTTCTCTATCGCCTGCTTGGCGACTTCCTCGGGTGTTGAAAACATTGGCGACAAATCGATGTCGAAGCCCACGTCAGCGTAGGCGGTGGCCACCACCTTGGCGCCGCGATCGTGTCCATCCTGGCCCATTTTACAAATCAACATCCGTGGCCGGCGACCGTGCGCAGCAACGAAGTTATCGATATCCTGTTGCAATGCCATCCAGTTGCTATCCCCCGAGTAGGCGCTGCTGTAGACACCGGAAACCGTTTGGGAGTTCGCATTGTAGCGCCCCCAGACATTTTCCATCGCGGTGGAAATTTCGCCGACCGTTGCCCGCAGTCGCGTTGCCTTGATCGCCAGGTCCAGCAGGTTGCCCTCGCCCCCGCCGGCCGCGCACTGCTCAATGGCAAGCAATGCAGCGGCTACCGCATCCTGGTCACGCTCGGACTTGACATGCTGCAGGCGCTTGATCTGTGCATCGCGCACCGCATGATTATCGATTTCCAGAATTTCGATCTCGTCCTCATGCTCGAGTTGGTACTTGTTCACTCCCACGATCACATCTTCGCCGCGATCGATTCGCGCTTGCTTGCGTGCTGCGGCCTCTTCGATCCGCAGCTTCGGCAACCCCGACTCGACCGCTTTGGCCATGCCCCCTCGCTCCTCGACCTCGGTAATGAGCTCCCAGGCCTTGTCAGCAATCTGCGCGGTGAGGGACTCCATGAAGTAGGACCCCCCCCAGGGATCGACCACTTTGCTAATACCGGTTTCTTCCTGGATGACGAGTTGCGTGTTACGAGCGATACGCGCGGAAAACTCCGTGGGCAGGGCTATCGCTTCATCGAAAGAATTGGTATGCAGCGACTGGGTGCCCCCAAACACCGCGGCCATCGCTTCAATAGTGGTCCGAACCACATTGTTGTAGGGATCTTGCTCGGTCAGTGACCAACCCGAGGTCTGGCAGTGGGTGCGCAACATTTTCGAACGCTGATTTTCGGGTTTGAACTCAGAAACAATGCGCGACCACAGCAAGCGCGCAGCACGTAATTTGGCGACTTCCATATAGAAGTTCATGCCAATGCCGAAGAAAAATGACAAGCGCGGGGCAAACTGGTCAATCTCCAGGCCCGCCGCAATCGCAGTGCGAATATATTCCTTGCCATCGGCCAGCGTGTACGCAAGTTCCAGCGCCGCGTCGGCCCCGGCTTCCTGGATGTGGTAACCGGAAATCGAGATGGTATTAAACCGCGGCATGGACGATGAACAGTAGGCGATGATATCACCGATAATTCGCATCGATGGGGCCGGCGGATAGATATAGGTATTGCGCACCATGAATTCTTTGAGGATATCGTTCTGAATCGTGCCTGACAGCTTATCCTGGCCGACACCCTGCTCTTCAGCCGCGACAATATAGCCCGCAAGCACCGGCAGCACCGCACCGTTCATGGTCATCGAAACCGAGACCTTGTCCAGGGGAATGCCGTCGAACAGGATTTTCATATCCGCCACGGAGTCGATGGCTACACCGGCTTTACCAACATCGCCCGTCACCCTGGGGTGGTCAGAGTCATAACCTCGATGGGTGGCCAGGTCGAAGGCGACGGAAACCCCCTGTCCACCGGCGGCCAGTGCCTTTCTGTAAAAACTGTTCGACTCCTCTGCCGTGGAGAACCCCGCATACTGGCGAATTGTCCAGGGTCGACCCGCGTACATGGTTGCCTGGGGCCCTCTCACGAACGGCTCGATACCCGGCAAGCTATCGATGTGCGAGAGCTGTTCCAAATCCGCCCGGGTGTAAAGAGGTTTGACATCGATGCCCTCGGCAGTCTGCCATATCAGATCATCGATGCTGCGCCCCTTTAACTGTTTTGCCGCCAACTCGCGCCATTTTTCAAGACTGGAACTTGCTGGCGGCTTGTCTTTGTCTGGCATGTCTCGACCCTCTTCGCTTGAAACATTGCAAGTCTGAATACTGCGAATGGCGTCGGGTTTTCGTTACCACACCGGCCAGTATTCAGCCGCTACTAGTGGCCCTCTGGCATCTCGTTCAATTCGATCAATACACCGTCACAGGACTTGGGATGAATAAATATTACGCGGCAATCGTGGGCCCCCGGGTAGGGAGCGTCAGTGAGGAATTGGTAACCCTTTGCTCGCAGCCTCTCCACGTCGGCGTCGATATCGTCGCTGCGAAAACACAGATGATGAATGCCACCCCCCTTCTTTTCCAGATATTTGGCTACCGGACCCTCGCCACGCAGGGGATGGACCAGTTCAATACTGGTTCCCGGTATCTGGAAAAATGCGGTACTGGTTTTAGCGGACTCGACGTCTTCCTTGCCCTCGAATTCAATGCCAAAGTCATCCATGAACCGCTTGATTGCGGCCTCAAGGTCGGGCACGGCTATCGCGATATGGTCCAATGCGGTAATCATGATGTCACCTCTCAAACTCGATTGGGCAGCGGCACTCCAACACCACGAGGATGCGTGGCGAGGCCGCAGCCACTCAGTGGTTTCAGCCCATAAAAGCCAGGAACTCTGCGGTAGCGGTGGCCCTTCGCGCTCGCCGCTCCTCATCAGACTCGATTACAATTACCTCGTCGGGAACCACCTTGAACAGGGGCTGGCCCTTCTTGATGATCAGCCCATCACCCTCTACGAGAATGGACTCAATACGGCCTGCAAAAGGCGCATAAACCTTGTTGAACATCTTCATGACTTCAACGATATAGAGCGGATCCCCTTGCTCAAAGTGATCGCCGGGTTTGACAAATACCTCCATTCCGGGGGCCTCGCGTGGATAGAACATACCACCGGATACGGCGACTATCTCATCGGACTTGGCTAGCGGGGGTGGCGCCAATACCTTGGCCATGCGAGTTTGCAGCTCCTTGTCGGTCAGGGCCGCTGGGATAGTAATCGTCAGGTCCGGGTTTGCATGCAGGTCAAAAAACTTAACCTGCTCAGCGATGTAGGGCAACAGTGCCAACAGTTCGACCCCGGCCTGGTAGCCGCGGTGAGCAGCCTGCACTTTACTCCAGCCAAGCTTTACCCCGGCCGGTGCTTTCTTGGCGTTGAGAACCTCCTGCAACTCGTGCCAATCGCCAATACCCGTGCTCTTTTCCAGGGCATCGTAAAAAGCGACAGCATCCTGCAGGATCTTGTTGTCGTTAGACCATATCTGGAAAAGCGCCGGCACTCCCTCCACAAAATCCATGTTGAGAAACTTGTAGGTTCTGTCCAGCAGTTTTACCGGATTTTCGAGCCAGTCTATGCGGCCAGCATCCGCTTTAAAGTACGGCCGGTTGGCACTCAACCAGCCCGCGAATACATGGGGTCTTTTGAACAATTCGTTGACCGGCCGCTGCAGTAAAGATTCCTTGAGCTCGAGGATTTCCTTCATTGCGGCACCCGCTTTCGGGTCGCCCTCACAACCATCAATCAGAGCCTGCTTGATTTTGCCGTAGGTATAGGCCACATCCAGGCTATCTGCCTTTTCTTTCAACTGTGCCACTGCGGTCAGGTAGGGCACCACAAAGCCGGTTGTCGGCCGGGCATTGATGTTCTGCCCGATGAACCAGTTGACCAGTCCATAGTGGAACTCCAGATTAGTGCACAGATTGACCCCGCGCAATTGGGTGGCGCACAGTATGTCCGACATCTTCAAGTAGGTATCGAGCCGATTGTCACCAATGGTCAGGAGCAGCGCGATATTGGAGTCGTAGGCCCCGGCGAGATGATAATCCATGAAGACATCAGTATCCGGATTGTGCAGACTAATACCCTGATCGTCCCGAATCTCTCCCTCTACTGCGTCTGACCACTTCTTGATCACGCCGCCAGCGTGGGGCTGGAGCGCCTCGTTGGTCGCATTCAAGCGCGCCTCTACCGACGAATTATGGCGACGCACGCGCTGGGGTAATGGAAGACTCTTGCCGTGACGAGCCAGCAAAACCATGACCTCAACCAGGGACTCCACCACAAAGTGGTCAGCCGGGTTCTCGGGGTTGGCGAACTTCAGGGAATAGCAAAGTTCAGTGACCCGATGCTCCACCTGTATGCGGGTATTCATCTCCATGAAAAAATGGCTATTACCGTCGACGATACACTCGAAAGTCGCTACCGAATCGAGGCCTACAGCGGCACCAAAGCGGCTGCCCTCGGCTTCCATCTTCTCAAGGATATCGAGATCACGCCGCAGGGAGGCCACCTCCTCCTTGTTGCCGGCCGCCTCGGCCACTGCGATAGCGGCTGCGAGCTCCTCGACGGTAACCGAAACTTCCAGCAGTTTTTGCTCATGCATCTGCAGTGAGCAGTCGCGCCCCCCCATGGTGATACACCATTCGCCATTGCCCACCACCTGGATTTCCTGGTGACGGGTCGTTTCGATATTCATTTCAGCGAGTATGTTCTTGTTGTCACCGACCCCATTGCATTTCACCTCGGCGAGAATCTCACGGACCAGTTCAGGAACCCTGGCAACGGCCTTGGCTATCTGCTGCCCGGGTTTACCGGGATAGGAACCGGGGGCCGCGAGAATCCGTTGCCCCTTGCCGCCACCGCCGGAGATTGCCTTGAGACGAATGCGATTACCCGGGTGCGCGCTGAACATCTCAGCGACCTGGGATTGCAGTGCTTCCGCCAGCTCATCGACCGAATACAAATCGATGTGGGCACTGTAAGACGCCGCCAACACCGCATCGGCCTTGTCTTCCAGGGTTAAATCGGGGTTTTTCCAGATATCCGCAGCGACTTTGAGTTTATGGCTCTTGACCAGCTTTTTGAGCGCGGCCTCATCGGGATGCTTCTTGAGTAGAGTCAGGGCACTGGCGTTATCGATGCCGGGCGTCACCGATACACCGACTTTCAAAGCCGTGCGCTTGGCCTCGTCCTTGAGGCCGGCGGCGCGCTGGGTGGTGGAACAGGGGCCGATAAAATTCAGCCCGGCCTCTTCCATCGAGCGCACCATTTCTTCATCTTCGGCCATGAAGCCATAACCAGCAAAAATACTGTTGTAGCCGTTTTCATGGGCAATGGCTATGATTTGCTTGATCCGCTGCACCCGTTCTTCTTTGCTGGCACCGCTGTAATCCGGCACACGGTGTACCCGGTTGGGGTCGGTGTGCATACGCAGCTCGGGCGCCAGCGCATTACTGTAGGTTATGGAGTCCTTTTCCGACATCAAAATGCCGTAACCATCGATACCCATCTCATCAAAGACTTCCATCGCCTCCTTGCGGATGGGACCACGGCATATAATCAGCGGTTTCATGTCTTCGCAGTTGAAGCCAGCCACCCACTGGCTGCTGCTTTTGCTCAACTGGCGGTCGCGGTGAATCAAGGGGTTATAGAGGTACCAATTATTGCTCACGTTTTATTCCTTCTGGAAAGCTGTTCAGTCGGGGGATCAGTGAAATTCGCGCTGTACGCCGGACAATGGCGTCGGGGTATAGTGACGCAGATGGAATTCAACATTCTCCACCAACAATTTGCGCATCTCTCTGGGCATCACTATTTGTGATATCGAGCCAAGGCTCAGGGCTTCATTGGGGTTCATCAGCTCTTCCTCGTAGCGCTTGACCAGGATGGCTTCCTGCTCCCTGACCCACTGGTTGACGCTTTCAACCGCTTCTCCATTAGCTTCTGTTTCTCCCATCCCCTGCTTGAGCAGTTTGTGGGTGGCTTCAGCAATGCGCTCCTGCACCGAACCATGCACATTCTTCAATTCAGACTTGTAAACAAATTCCATCCCGGCGGTACCCATGACCGCGGCCCGGGTGGTGGGAAGTGCAACCACCAGATCGGCACCTGTCGCGTAATTGTTATACGAGGCATAGGCCCCACCGAAGGCGTTACGAATGATGACGAGAAAGCGAGGTGTGCGCAGATCAACTGTAGAATCGAGCATGGCACGGCCCGCCTGTACAATTCCGTTAGCCTCCTGCTCGCTGCCGGGTTTAAACCCGGTGGTATCCTCCATGAATACCATTGGAATATTGTAAAGATTGCAGAAACGGATAAACCGGGCGTTTTTGTAGGCGGCATCGATATCAATCTGCCCCGAGGCCACTGCTGAGTTATTGGCAACGAACCCCACCACGTGCCCACCGAGTCTGCCAAAAGCTGTCACCGTGTTGCGCGCCCGGTCCGGCTGGACCTCGAAGTAATCCCCGTGGTCGCAAATCTGCTGGATGATGATGTTGACATCGAAGGGCGTGTTAAAACCGGTGGGCGAGTTAAACGCTTTTTTCAACAGGATTTCGACATCCCAGGTCAGCCTGTCAACAGGATCGGAGGTGGGCTGGAAGCGAGGGCTGACGCTGTTGTGATCGGGAAGATAATTAAGGATTTCCTTTACTTTTTGCAGCGCGGACACTTCATCCTCTACCACAAAATCGGTCACTCCGGACTGTGAATGGACACCCGGACCACCCAGTTCCTCTGGTGTTACATCCTCGCCCAGAACCGACTTGACGACGCCGGCACCGGTGAGACCAAAAAAGGTGTCCCTGGGCTGAATGATGAAGCTCCCCTGGCGCGGCAGGTAAGAGCCACCGCCGGCATTGAAACCGAACATGCACATTATCGATGGCACAACGCCACTGATTCTGCGCAGGGCAGTGAACGCTTCTGAGTAGCCATCGAGACCACCCACCCCGGCCGGGACGAAAGCACCTGCAGAATCGTTCAAGCCCACCAGCGGAATCTTGCGCTTCCCGGCAAGTTCGAACAGGCGCGCCAGTTTCTTGCCATTGGTAGCATCCATCGAGCCGGCGCGCAGGGTAAAGTCATGCCCATAAAGCGCAACATCGCGACCGCCGATATTGACAATTGCGGTGACCAGTGAAGCGCCATCAAGATTCGGGCCCCAGTTCTGGAACAGGATGGTTGGTTCCTTGTTGGTGAGAACCTTGATCCGCTCCCAGATCGTCATCCGGTTTTTCTGGTGCTGGCGCTGGATGTTCTTGACGCCGGCTGAATTATAGGGGCGTTGGCGCAGCAGGTGCCCCTTACGCAGGGTCTCCTCGTAGATGCCGGGTTCATAGGCGATCTGGCCCGGAACTTTAAAGTCGACCTCTTCTTCGACTGCGAAGGGATTGGTGAGGGAAGGGGTGAGCTTGCTCATAGTGTTTTGGTTTCCTTCGTGGGCGCTGCGCTACTGGTTGCCAGAATGATAATCCACCCCGGATATAGTTGCAGTATCGGCCCTGAATTGGCAATTGAACAGACCAGTGACAGGCCTTTAACTGGCCACCGCGACGGGCGGGACATGCCGTGTCTTGATCGCGCTTCAGGGACTTGAAAATGGCGGTTGACCATAATATTTTCGCCACAATATGTCAATTAAAAATCAGCTAATTCAATAGCTTGGCAACACTGGCAGCGTGGATTGGAGACGGGTAGAATATGTCTCCCTGGAACAGGTCGCCCCCGCTGATGCACCCCTATTACCCCGAGCAGGCAAACGCCGCTGCGAGCATTCAGGCTGTAGACTTTCGCAGCTCCGAACTGCGCTTCAGCCGCATTGCGGCGGACCCCGGAGCGGTCTGGCTCGACAGCGGTAACGCGAGTTTTGATCGCGCCAACTACGAAATTATCGCCAGCCGTCCCAGCCAGAGTTACCTTGTCGATGCCGTTGCCGCCGACGGAAGCTACACCATCATTGGCGCTGCTGGCGAACGCAGCGATATCTTCGCTCATATTCACCAGCTACGCCAACCGCGGGTTGCGCCTGGAATCGCTGACTTACCATTCTACGGGGGTGTTCTGGGCTACCTGGGCTATGACCTCAATCGAAGCCTGGAGCGACTTGGCCCGCCACCGCCCCGCCCCGGCCCTTTCCCCATCGCGTGGCTGGGTTACTACCCGTGGGCACTGGTACAAAACATTGCCAGGCGCCAGGCCTGGCTGGTCGCCGACAGCCCCGGGTCCCTGGAGCTGGCCCGGGCATGGCTGCTGGCACTGGACCAGCGATCACCGGCAGACTGCCGTTTTCGCCTGGCAAGTGACTGGTTTGCCAGTAGTGATGCCCGGCAATATCAGCAGTCCGTATCCGACATTCAAGGTTTGATCCTCGCCGGGGATTGCTATCAGGTCAACCTGGCACAGCACTTCATGGCGGCCTACAGCGGCCATCCCTGGGGTGCCTATCGACATCTCAGAGCGCAACTGCCGGCGCCTTTCTCAGCCTATATCAATACCGGGAAGGGCTGCTTGCTCAGCCATTCACCCGAGCGCTTCATCTGCATTGATAATCGACACATTACTACCAGCCCGATCAAGGGCACCCGGCCGAGGGGCCAGTCGGCTGAGGAAGATGCGCGTTATGCCAGGGAATTGCTCGACTCCGCCAAGGATCGGGCAGAAAACCTGATGATTGTTGATTTATTGCGCAATGACCTTGGCCGCTCCTGCAAGCCGGGCAGCATAGCCGCCGACACACTGTTTACCCTGGAGTCTTATGCGAACGTACATCACCTGGTGAGCACTATTCACGGCGAGCTGCGAGGCGAGGTAACACCAATCGAAGCCTTGCGCAGCGCGTTCCCTGGCGGATCTATTACAGGGGCACCCAAAATACGCGCCATGGATATCATTAACGCGCTCGAGCCGGTTTCCCGGTCAGCCTATTGCGGATCGGT
The DNA here is from genome assembly GCA_024645065.1 of Cellvibrionales bacterium. GTDB lineage: Bacteria > Pseudomonadota > Gammaproteobacteria > Pseudomonadales > JAHEGP01 > JAHEGP01. The sequence continues at coordinate 8,717 of JAHEGP010000019.1, forward strand.
ATTTTACTACAGTAACCACGGGCGCCTGGACAGTAGCATCGCGATTCGCAGTGTGGTGGCAGATGGCAATAAAGTGCATTGCTGGGGCGGCGGCGGCATAGTTGCGGACTCCCACCCGCAACATGAATATGCAGAGAGCCTGACTAAAATAGCGATACTGCTGCGGGCATTGTCACAACTGAACACCTGACAGGCGGCATCGATCAAACAATAATCGATCGCTCGCTGGCGCTGGCGAACGCCGCTTTCAAATCCTGGTAACTATGCACGGCGGGAAAATGGGGGAATTCTTCAATCACATTTTGCGGTGCCATAAACAATATGCCCGCATCCGCCTCTGCCAGCATGGTGGTATCGTTATAGGAATCGCCCGCCGCGATGACGCGATAATAAAGACTGTGCAGGGCGATGACAGACTGTCGCTTGGGATCTTTCTGGCGCAGTTCGTAGTCGACCACCATCCCCTTGTCATCGACTTTAAGGCGATGGCAAAAGAGGGTTGGATAGCCCAGCTGGCGCATTAACGGCAGCGCGAATTCATAGAAGGTATCGGAGAGAATGATCACCTGAAAGTGCTCGCGCAACCAGTCGAGGAATTCTGCGGCTCCCGGCAAAGGGCTTAATTCTGCAATCACCGCCTGGATATCGGCGAGGCCCAGATTATTTTCTGCCAGCAGGCGCAGGCGCTGCTTCATCAGGGTATCGTATACAGGAATATCGCGCGTGGTCGCCCTGAGCTCATCGATTCCGGTACGCTCGGCAAATTCGATCCATATTTCCGGGATCAGCACCCCTTCCAGGTCCAGGCAGGCCAGTTCCACTGTTTAACTCCGTCACTTCGCCATTCGACAAGCCCGGCACTTTACAGACCTGCCAGAGTTGGCGCAAGCGGGCTTTCTCTTCAGCCACGATGGGGAATTGGCCAGCGCAACCGCGCCATCATCACAACAACGGCAGCTCGATATCCTTGAACAATTCGTCCATCTCCTGGCGAGTATGAAGCTGATAGGCCTCCTCGACCAATTCCCGGGTCAGGTGGGGCGCAAACAATTCGATAAAATCGAACATGAAGCCGCGCAGGAAAGTACCCCTGCGAAAACCTATCTTGGTCACACTGGGTACGAACAGGTGACTGGCGTCCAGGGCGACCAGATCTTTGTCGTTGACCTCGTCAAATGCCAGTCTCGCAACGATACCAATGCCCAGTCCCAGCCTCACATAGGTCTTGATAACATCGGCGTCAGCCGCGGTAAACACCACCTTGGCTGCCAGCCCATGCTTCATGAAGGCTTCATCCAGCCGCGAACGCCCGGTAAACCCGAAAACATAGGTGACGATGGGATATTCGGCCACCGCCTCCAGAGTAAGCTCAGGCAATTGCGCCAGGGGATGATCTCGCGGTACCACAATGCACCGATTCCAGCGATAACAGGGCATCATGACCAGGTCGCTGAACAACTCCAGCGCCTCGGTGGCAATGGCGAAGTCCACGGTACCATCGGCCGCCATTTCGCTGATTTGCATCGGCGTACCCTGGTGCATGTGCAGGGAGACTTCCGGGTAGCGCTGAATAAAGGTCTGGATCGTCGGCGGCAGGGCATAGCGAGCCTGGGTATGGGTGGTAGCCAGGCTGAGGCTGCCTTTTTGCTCGTTGCTGAACTCCTGGGCCAGTTGCTTGATGCTCTCGGCCTTGCGCAGGATTTCACCAGCAGTTTTCAGTATTGCCTCACCAGCGGGTGTCACCCGGGTCAGGTGCTTGCCGCTGCGGGCAAAAACCTCAACCCCCAGCTCATCCTCGAGCAGCCGGATCTGCTTGCTGATACCGGGTTGCGAGGTATAAAGGCTCTGCGCCGTCGCTGAAACATTGAGGTCGTGGTGCGCGACTTCCCAAATGTAACGTAATTGCTGTAATTTCATCGGAGGTCCCGTTGATCCATCGAGTAAGGACGCTGATGGGTGACCATCTATTATTCTGTTTTAATTAGAATCATTATTGTCGTTTCGAGATCAGTTTATAACCATTTCGTATAAAGTGACACCCATTTTGACGGCACGACACCCCCGCCCCGGGGCTCACCCCTGCTCTGGTCCGCGGTTGGAAACCCCATGGGGTACGTGGCCCGTCGCGACCCGGCCGCTAGCGGAATCACAATGGCCAAGTTGGTCGTCAAAAAACACATCGGCTCCGAAAGCCTCCAGAAACTCCGCCTTGTCGAGGCCACCAAGGAAGAGGGACTCGTCGATGCGAATATCCCACGCGCGCAGGGTGCGAATGACACGTTCATGGGCCGGTGCCGAGCGCGCCGTCACCAGTGCCGTGCGAATCGGGCAGTCGGTGGCACCGAATTCCATCTGGATTTGCTGCAATGCGAACAGGAAACCCTTGAAAGGGCCTCCACTAAGTGGCTGCTTGGCCGCAGATTGTTCGTTGCGGGTAAAGGCTTCCAGACCGCTGCTCTGGTAAATCTGCTCCGCTTCGTCAGAAAAAATGACCGCATCGCCATCGAAGGCCACTCGCAGTTCTTCCGCCCGGCTAACCGCCGCTGGCGAGGGTAACAATGTTGCGGCTGCAATACCTTTGTCGAGCGCCTGGCGCACATCGTCAGCATGGGTGGACAGAAACAGGTGACTGCCGAAGGCGTTGGCGTAACGATAGGGGCTTTTGCCACCGCTGAACGCGGCGCGACTGATCGCGAGACCATAATGTTGCACCGAGTTGAACACCCGCAGCCCGGTATCCGCACTGTTGCGCGATAACAAAATGATCTCTACCCGCCCCTCGTTTAGCAAGCTATTGATATGCAGTAGCTTTTCGACAAAGTTATACGCGTCTCCCTTGGGCAGGATGGTCTCTTCCCGTTCAATCTGGTATTGACGATAGGCTTCGAGCCCCTGCTCTTCGAACACTTTGTGACTTTCATCGAGGTTGAAGAGTGCGCGGGAAGATATCGCCACGACCAACTTGTTACTTAAGGTTACAGGCATTACAAGGTCCTTTATCAAGCAAGCGTGCCAGCATTCGCCGGGTCGAAAGTGTAAGGGATTTTCTGCCCGCCACGCCACTGCGCTCGGCACCAATATTCGCGGGCCAGGATCGAGGGGCTTTCGCACTGTAAACGCCCCTGCCGACACGCCAGGATGAAAGCAGCCGCAAACACCTTTGTCGGTCGGTTATACTTGCAATATTGCCGCCACAGCCAGCCCTGCACCCGACCTCGACGCTCATGGATCCGCCGTTTTGACAGAAGCCGTTATCAATCTTTCCGCCCTGCGCACCAATCTTGGCGCCGTTCGCTCACTGGCGCCTCGCAGTGGAATTGTCGCCGTTATCAAGGCCAATGCCTATGGCCACGGTTTGCTGCCAATGGCCAGGGCACTGGCGCCGCAAGTTGGGGTGCTCGCGCTGGCGAGAATCGAAGAAGCGATTCAATTGCGACAGCTGGGTATCGAGCAACGTTTGCTGGTTTTGAGTTCCCGCCCCGACCTTGAGCAACTGCGCCTGTGTGCCAGCCAGGCAATTGAGCCGGTGGTACACGACGCAGCAACGGCCCGCTTGATTACGCGTCACAGTTTTACCCCTGCATTGCATGTCTGGCTCAAGATCGATACTGGAATGCATCGCCTCGGAGTGGCGCCCGCCGAGGCAGCTGCGCTTTACCGCCAGTTGCAGGGGGCACCGGGGGTAGTCCAGGTAACCCTGATGACGCATTTCGCCAGCGCCGAAGACCCCGATACCGATACCACGCTGCGGCAATTGCAGTGCTTCAATCGTTCAACCAGCAACCTTCGGGCCCAATGCAGCCTTGCCAACTCAGCCGCCATAATCCAACACCCCGATGCCCATCGGGATTGGGTGCGACCGGGAATCATGCTCTATGGGGCCAATCCACTCGGCGAAAACGCATTGCCCGCACTTCGACCCGTCATGACCCTGCGCTCCCGGTTGCTTGCGGTACGAGACATCGGTCCGAACGAGGGGGTTGGCTACAATCATATCTGGCACAGTAGCTGTGCGACCCGTATCGGCACCGTCGCAGTAGGTTATGGCGACGGTTACCCCCGTCATGCCCGCAATGGTACGCCGGTACTGGTGAATGGCCGCAGGGCCCCCATTGCGGGTCGGGTCTCCATGGATACCATGACCATCGATCTGGCGGGCCACCCCGAAGCCCGGCCGGGGGATGAGGTGGTTTTGTGGGGAGAAGGGCTGCCGGTTAACGAAATTGCGGCTCAGGCTGAAACTATCGCCTATGAGTTGCTCACCCGGGTTAGCCAGAGGGTGAGTTATCGCTACGTCGAATCGACGCCACCCTCATCGTTCGAGAAATAACTTCGCGTGAGTCGAAACACCACAGGACTCAGCAGCAACAATGCAATTAGATTGGGAATTGCCATCAAGCCGTTAAGCATATCCGCAACACCCCACACCAGGCCCAACTTCCACAGGGCACCCAGCGGAATCACCAGTATCCACACAATCCGAAACGGCCGGATAACCCTGACACCGAATAAGAATTCCAGGCAGCGCTCACTGTAGTAGCTCCAGCCCAGGATGGTGGTGAAGGCAAATACCGCCAGCCCGATACTCACCACATGACGGCCGAAGGGAAGCCCCTGCTCAAAGGCCGCTGCCGCCAACGGCGCGCCGGTGTCACCACTATTCCAGACACCGGTTAGCAAGATAGCCAGGCCGGTCACTGAGCACAGAACCAGGGTATCGATGAACGTCCCCAGCATGGCGATGGTACCCTGCTGTACCGGATTACGGGTCTGCGCCGCGGCATGGGCAATCGGCGCACTGCCGAGCCCCGCCTCGTTGGAAAACACCCCACGTGCAACTCCCCAACGTATCGCCATCCAGATGGTTGCGCCCGCAAACCCGCCACCGGCCGCATGACCGGTAAATGCCGAATCGACTACCAGGACCAGCGTCGCCGGAACCGCCGGCAGATGGGTCAACACGACCCACACACCCACGGCCAGATAGGCCAGAGCCATGATGGGAACCAACTTGCCCACCACCGTGGCGATACGTTTAATGCCTCCGATGATGACCAGCCCCGCTAATATTGCCATGGTAATCCCTGTCGCAATACGGGGCAGCTGGTAGCTTTCAAAAAGCACATCAGCCACGGAATTCGCCTGCACCAGGTTACCAATGCCAAAGCCCGCCAGGCCACCAAACAAGGCAAATGCCGTTCCCAGCCAGAGCCACTTTTTGCCCAGCCCGTTTTTGATGTAGTACATCGGGCCACCGACCTGACGACCCTCCTGGTCGGTCTCGCGAAACCGCACCGCCAGCACTGCCTCGGCATACTTGGTGGCCATGCCGACCAGCGCGGTGCACCACATCCAGAACAATGCACCCGGCCCACCCAGTGCTATTGCAGTGGCAACACCGGCGATATTGCCCGTCCCCACGGTTGCCGACAAAGAGGTCATCAGTGCGTTGAACGGCGATATATCCCCTGCCCCGGGGTCCGGGTGGCGGCCACGAAACAACTGGCGAAACGCATAGCCGATTTTCCGCAGGGTCACAAACCGCAGGCCAACCGTGAGAAACAGCCCTGTGCCAAGTATCAGCAGCAGCATGGGCGGGCCCCAGAGAAAGCCGTTAACGACAGAGATGATGTCCACGAAAAATTGCATGATGGGCCTTATTGTTTTTTAAGGATTGACAGCCTCAATCAGCGAGGGTGCCGTCGCTCAACTCGAAGTGCTGGCGCTGGGCATAACTGGCAAAAAAGCCGCCGGTATGAATAAACACGATATCGTCAGCCCCTTCAAAGCGCTGTCCACTTCGGATTTCCTCAACCATGCCATGGAAGGCCTTACCGGTGTAGATTGGATCCAGCAGCAGGCCCTCCAACCGGGCCAGCCGTGTAATGAGCTCGAACACTTCTGCTGTTGCGCGGCCATAACCCGGGCCGACATAGCCATCGATTGTGGCAATGGACACATTGGTGTCGATGGAATCCGGATTTTCGCCACATTCATAGTGATACCGTGCTCGCCACGCCTCGATGTCTGCACCTATTTTTTGCTCGAAATAGGCAGCATCGTCACAGACCGCAACACCCCAGACCCTGGCAGCAAGCCCGAATAGCTTTGCGCCAAGAGTCAGGCCGCCCTGGGTCCCACCGGACCCGGTTGCGCAGACGATGTGTTGCGGGGCAATTCCCAGACGTGAAAAATCGCCTTGCAACTCTTCGCTAGCCGCAATGTAACCCCACAGTCCTACTTCGTCGCTGGCGCCGACTGGCATGGGGTATACCTTGTGTCCCCGGCTGGCATAGTCATCGATAAGGCGCTGGTAAATTGTTCCCGTACCCGCCGCATACCGGGCTTTACTGATGTAGGAAATGCTTGCACCCAGCAGTTGGTCGATGAACAGGTTCCCATCTCTCGAAGGTGCCTCATCGGTACGTAGCACCAGGTGCACATCGAGCCCGAGCTGGCGCGCCGCCACAGCTGTCGCACGACAGTGATTGGACTGGACACCTCCACAGGTCAACAAGGTATCACAGCCCTGGGCAAGGGCTTCGGCAAGGCAAAACTCAAGCTTTCGTACCTTGTTACCGCTCAGGCCAAAACCGGTCAGATCATCGCGCTTGACCCAGATCCTGGGTCCGCCGAGCTCGCTGGAGAAACGCTGCAATAGATATAAGGGCGTGGGAGTGCGCGCCAGCTCGACTCTGGGCGGGTAATCAGGGCTCATCGCAAACGTCCCCCCCGGGCTTCGCTGGTCATCCACCCAACCCGTGCAGAGCCGGCTGTAAACATCAAACCGCCTTGATTGAACCTTTGGGCAATACCGCGTGTACGGCCATTTTCTGGAATTTCAGTTCGACATTGTCGGCAACTTTCAACGCGACATAATCATCGTCAATACGCACTACTCTACCGAGGATGCCGCTGGTTGTGACGACCTCATCTCCCTTCTGCAACGCGGCCACCATCGCGGCATGCTCTTTTTGCCGCTTGCGCTGAGGGCGAATGGCGATAAAGTAAAACACCGCGAACATCAAAATCAGAAATCCCATGGAAAACCACTGGTCCTGGGGGTTGGGAGCGCCCTGTGCCTGAGCGTGGGCAGAAGCAATGAAAAATGACATGTTGATTCCTCGTATCGTCGTGGTTAGCCTTACTCGGTGAGCCCAAGCGGCCGCTATTACAGCATGATTACAGGTCGTATTCCATAATCAGCGGTGCATGGTCGGAAAAGCGTTGCTCTTTGTAAATACTGGCGCTGCGAACGCTGGGGGCGAGGCCGGGAGTAATCACCTGGTAGTCCAGCCGCCACCCCACGTTCCTGGCCCAGGCCTGGCCTCGATTCGACCACCAGGTGTACTGCTCTGGATCGGGGTTGATCAAGCGGAAGGCATCAATGTAACCTAACTCGTCGTAAAGACGGTCCAACCAGGCTCGCTCAGGTGGCAAAAAGCCCGAGTTTTTCTGATTGGCCCTCCAGTTCTTCAGGTCGATCTCCTTGTGGCAAATATTCCAGTCGGCGCAGATGATGGTTTCCTGAGCTTGCTTGCGCAGCTTTTCCAGGTGCGGCAACAACCTGTCCATAAACTCGAACTTGAGTTCCTGCCGCTCGACGCTGGAAGACCCCGAGGGCATGTACAGGGATACCACGCTCAAGCCGGGGTAGTTAACCTGCAGCCAGCGGCCCTCACTGTCGCAGGGGTCCCAGCCCAGCCCAAACACCACCTCGTCGGGTTTAACCCGACAATAAACAGCCGTGCCGCTGTAGCCTTTTTTCTCGGCATCAAAATAGTAGCTGTGGAAACCATCCGGAAAGTGCAAATCCTGCTCCAGCTGGTGCTCCTGCGCTTTGGTTTCCTGTATGCATACGATATCGGCATCCTGTTGTGCCAGCCAGTCAAAGAAACCTTTCCTGCCGGCCGCGCGGATACCGTTGGTGTTTATCGTGATGATGCGCATGCTCGCTGACTCCTGTGTGGGTGGCTTATGCGGGATTGGGGCTGTGCTCGCCGGCATGGGCGCGACAGCGCAGCATGGTAATGTACCGGCGCGGAATTACAAGGCGGGTTTGCGCAGCGCGGCAACATGTTGATAATGGGCGCCCGAAGGCCGGTTTACAGGTACCGCATATGATCCAAGCTGCACCCAGGGCGCTGGTATTTGACTCGGGCCTGGGGGGCCTTACCGTGGCGCGGGAGATGCGCAAACGGACCCCCCAGTTAGAATTGATTTATTACGCGGACAACGCATTCTTTCCCTACGGCAGTCGCACCGAGCAGGAGCTTCTGGCGCGTGTCGTCGAGCGGATCTCGGCACTGAGGGATGGCTACCGGCCGGACATCATCGTCCTGGCATGTAACAGTGCGAGCACCCTGGTGCTGCCGCAGCTGCGCTCGCAAATCACAACCCCGATCGTTGGCGTTGTTCCCGCGGTGAAGCCTGCGGCGAGCATTAGTGACTCTGGCGTAATCGGTTTGCTGGCCACTCCCGGCACTGTGTTACGACAGTACACCAGCGAGTTGATTGGGCAGTTTGCCAATCACTGCGAGGTCGTATCGGTGGGCAGCGACGAACTCGCCGCAATCGCCGAGGCCAAGTTGTTGGGACAGCCTGTTTCCATCAGCCGTATCGAACACATCCTGAAACCCTTCCACAGACACCCAAGGGCAAGGGATATCGATACCGTAGTGCTTGCCTGCACCCATTTTCCCCTGCTGGTTCGCGAGTTGCAGCAGGCCTACGGCAGGCCGATCCACTGGCTCGACTCCGGGCAAGCCATTGCGCGCCGCGTACACGAGTTGCTGCTGCCGATGTTTGCACTGGAAAACCTACCCGCCGTAAGCAGTCATCACTTTGCCTCCAGTGCACCGATGCATCACACAGCCCAACTCTCCCATTGGCTGCAGGGCATGGGATTTTCGGCCCCGGCGGCTGACAATTAGGTCGGCTGTTCCGGGTTTCAAAAACCCGCTTTGCAGGTAACGAGGCTTAATCCACTCGCAGCAGTCCTCGCAGCAGGAACAGACGGGTAGCGATTATCCAGGCTATTTTGCCGAAACCGGGCCCATTCCAAAGACGCTATCAGCCGGCCGATACGGGTTCCAGCAGCGTCTCATAGCAACCTACCGGCATTCCAGAGAGATTTTGAAAAATACTTGTATGCGTGGTTAACACCCAGTATTTTGTGACTCTGCAATCTGCAACCCAGAAGGTGCCAAAAATGACATACAAAGTTTTTATACCTGCCTTGTTTCTGTTTTTGATCAGTTTTTTTAGTCACGCCGCAGAGGTCGAGGACTACTCAGCAACGATAAACAAGTTCAAGCAAGCGCCCGAAACCGCCAGCTTTTTCAGTGGCGCCTATGGTTACGCGGTGTTTCCGACTGTTGGCAAGGGTGGTTTTGGGATTGGCGGCGCCCATGGCAAGGGCCAGGTGTATCGCGGTGGCAAAGTAACCGGTTTCGCAACGCTAAACCAGCTTTCGGTTGGCCTCCAGGTTGGCGGCCAGGCCCTGAGCCAGATCATCTTCTTCGAGGACAAACGCGCGTACCAGGAGTTCATCAGTGGCAGCTTCGAATTTGATGCCACGGCTTCAGCGGTGGCCGTTACCTCGGGCGTTCAGGCAAAGGCCGGTACCGCGACCGGGAGCACTGCGGGAGCCAGCGCTGGTCCAAACAGCGGTAACCAGGCTCAAGCCAAATATTCCAAGGGGATGGCGACTTTTATTCAAGCCAAAGGGGGTCTGATGTACGAAGCGTCCATCGGCGGACAGAAATTCAAGTACACCCCGCTGTAGAGCGCCTGGAACGAACTTGCCGGGGTCGCGTTCTTGCCGGGCTACCCGGTCCTTGATGGTGCCGGTAATCAATCGAACATACCGGGCCTCGGTATCCCGGCAATACGTAAATGACATGCCGACAGCCCGGCGTATTCGATCGACGTTACGGGCTTTTCTGATGGGAAGCTGATGGGAAGCGGCTGCTTATCTGCCGGATATAACGCGGTAGACTATCGACCAGCTGATGTTTCCAGTTCGCCGGTTTTTACCTGGCGAACCTGGATTGCATCGGTACCCGTGCCCGCGAGGACGTCGGAAATCACCACCACGTTATCCTCCACCGAAAAACCTTCCTTGTTCAGCAGCACTGCAAATGCAGTGGCCAGGGTCTTCTCTGGCTCATGGCTGAAATGAATACGATGGGCATAAACGCCGCGGCACAGTGCCAACTGCCGGCGGGTGCGGCTCTCGTTACTAAAGCCATAGATGATCGCATTGCGGGGGCGGCAATTGGCGACGTAATTAGCCATACGACCCTTGCGGGTGATGACAACGATTGCCCGTGCTTTCATGGTATCGGCAAGGTGCACCGCGCTGGAGGCGATATTCTGCTTCTGGTTATCCTGGCTGAGTTTGTCAGTAAACCGAAAGCCACCATCAGGTTCGACACTGCGGGCAATCTTATCCAGGTTCTCAACGCATTTGATGGGGTATTTGCCGATAGTTGTCTCGCCGGACAGCATCACAGCATCGACCTCCTCGTTAATCGCATTGGCAACGTCAGTCACTTCCGCCCGGGTCGGCATTGGATTTTCAATCATCGACTCCAGCAAATGGGTCGCAACGATTACCCGCTTGCCCGCTTCAGCGCATTCTCTAACCATCCGGCGCTGGATGTTCGGCAACTCGTAGAAAGGGACCTCCACTCCGAGGTCGCCGCGGGCCACCATGACACCATCGGCTTCAGCAATAATCGCACTCAGATTGTTGACTCCCTCCTGATCTTCAATTTTGGCGATTATCTTGATTTTCTTGCCTTTCTCCCCGAGCAGCTTTCTCAACTCGTGAATGTCATCAACACTGCGCACGAAAGACAGCGCGATGTAATCCACCTCCTGCTCCATGCCGAAGAGGATATCCTGCCTGTCTTTTTCAGTGATTGCCGGCAGGTTAACCCGAATACCCGGCAGATTCACGTGGCGCTTGCCCTTCAGCAGCCCCCCATCCACAACCCTGCAGCGCATGGTGAAATGTTTTTTGGACAGCACTTCCAGATTAATCAGGCCGTTATCAACGGTGATACGGTCGCCAATCTTGACGGTTTCAATCAGGTCTTCATAATCGATGTGAATCGAGCTCTCCTCGACATCGTCGGCACCGCGAACTACAACCGATATCTGCTGTCCCTGCTTGAGATTGAGGTCAACCGCGCGATGGCCGGTCCGTATCTCAGGCCCCTGGGTATCGAGTAGCACCGGCACGGTGTACTTGACCTTGCGGTTGAGGGTCTTGATAGCTTTGATGACTTTTCGATGGGAGTCGTGATCGCCGTGGGACATATTCAGCCGGACTACGTTCATTCCAGCTTGATAAAGCTTTTCCAGCATATCGTAGGAACTACTGGCGGGCCCGATAGTACAAATGATCTTGGTTTTGCGCCGCAAGGGACGTTTGCTCCTTACCAACCATCGACAATACCGACGCGAAAATACGCGCTCCTGTACCGCATGACAACCCCGTCCGGCGTTATTGCGCTCAAAGTCAGCTGGGGAGTGACAGACTCCCCCTCGCGCATCATACGATTGTTGATAATGATACTGCGTTGGTCAATCTGGGTCGAATATACATGCAGCGAAAAGTCCAGCTGGGGAATGCCCTCTCGCAGGGAGGCTGGTAGCTGCCAAAGTTCGGGAATCTCCTGCGATGCGGGCACTGACAGGGAATCCAAAGCATCGGATCGAGCCGGCTCAGCGGGCAATTCTGGCGCCGCGGATTCGACTCTGGCATTCCCGGATGAGTTGGCGGCCAGCAGTTTCGGTTCAGCTGCGACACCAGCTTGCACGACATCGGCCTGCTGGTCCTCGGACAGCTTGGGATGTGACCCTGCTGCGGGGAGTTGGAATTTGAGGTAACCCATTCGGTAGCCACCGAATGCGACCGCCAACAATACTGCAAATGTACACCCCAGCAACAATGGCACAGAAGAGCGGGATCGGCCCTGGGAAAAAAAGTGTGGCTGCTGAACGGTCGCCAGGGTCGGACCCCGGCGCTGCTGGCGTTCGCTATCGGACTTTTTTAAAGCATCAAGAATGTAGGACAATTGGCACTTACCCTGAGTGAACCAGCGTTGGGGCTCTGGCGTTGGTGATGTTATCGAGTTTAACCAGTGTCAGCAGGTCTCCCTCCCCGGTCGGCTCCCAGCCTAATTGTCGTTGCAAATTCACGAGGCCGGCATGCAAGTTAGTACCAAAACGTTCGTAACCGTCACCGGGGTCCAGCTCGGGTGATTGCTGGTAGAGCCAATCAAAGCGATCAAGAACCGGGCCAGTGGCTGACGTTGGCGTGCTGCCAAGCCATTGGTATTTTCGCCCCTGGTACCAGTTCAGGCGCTGCTGCAGCCAGGCCACCCCATCATGCCTGTCGCCTTGCTCATAGGGCCAGCTATTAGCCGTCGACGGCGGGGACCGCCATAGGACTACGAACCGATAGCTGGTATCTGTTCCCACTCCCAGTTGCGCCAGGTCGGCCGCGGATTGCAACAAGAAAGCCTGCGCTTCAGTCGTTTCCTTGCGTTCAACCACTCCAGGCAAGCCCAGCTGCACCAGCTTGTCTCGCTCAAGATCCAGCTCGAGGCAGGATAAACTGTAAGCCAGGATCGCCTCGCAGACAGGCTCGCCTTCCGGGACGTCAATGTTCCAGCGAACGGCCAATTGGCGCAGCGCTTTTTCACGCCGCTGCCACAGACCCGCTTCTCCAGGGCTGGAGACTGCTGCCGAGGTTTCGCCTTGCTGCAGAAGGGATGCCGGAGCAGGACTTGCCGGCATGTCATCAGAATCGTGGGCAGG
>JAHEGP010000193.1 GCA_024645065.1 Cellvibrionales bacterium
GAAGGTGACACTGCCGCTCCAGACAATCGCAACTTTCAGCCGCTGTTCGGTGTGCCGCTGCAACGAACTAAACTTGCGCTTTGCCTGTCGAGGGGCAAATAGCTGTGCCGGTGGCGGTACGCTTGCCAGCTCTGTATTAAACATAGCCAACAAGCTCATCAATGGGCAATGATAATCAGCCCCTGGGCAGTCCGCGTTGGGCTCGATCAGTGCGTCAGCGCCGATACCGGCGAACAGGCGATGCAGCTCCCGTTTGCAGCGTAGCATGACGAAAGCACCCCTGGCCTTCACCAGCCGGATATAGCGTGCCGCGAGAATGGTATCGCCATAACCCTGCTCGGCATGCAAAAGTATCCGCTTCCCCTCCAGGGCTTCCCCCGTCCAGCGAGGGCAGGAAATATCGGGCAATGGCAGCTCACCCAGCTGCCAGCGCGCTTCATAGCAATGTAGCCCTTCCCTGTAGTTACCCAGGTGAAGCAGGTTCTGGCCGCGCTCCCAGGTCAGTGCGGCATCCCCAGGATGATGAAAAAGTGCCTGCTCCAACTGCTTCAGGGCCAGATCGAAGCAGCGATTTTCGCGCAATGCAGCGGCAAAATTTATCCGTGCCTGCTTGTCAGTCGGGGCCGAACTCACGAGCTGCTCATGCAGCGCTATTGACTCCACGAAGCGGTTTAAATCTTTCAACACGTTGGCGAGGTTGCCCCGGGCGACAATGTTCGCCGGGTCGATGTCCAAAGCGCGAAGGTAACAAGCGAGCGCCGCACGGTGTTGCTTCCTGGTGCGCAGGCAGGCGCCGAGGTTGGACCAGATCCCCGAATCTTTGGGATGGTTCTTGAGATATGCCTTGTAGAATTCAACCGCGTGATAGATGTGGCCGCCGCGGTGCAGGATTACAGCCTGTTCGCGTTGGCTAACGGGCGTACTCACGGAATCGGGCAATCGATGCCCAACCGGATTTCGAGACAGTGCGTCCATGCACAACTCCTGATCTGGTTTTGATTGTGGAGCGTTTTATACCACCGGGGATTTTCTGGCCGCAACAGTAATGTCGATTTGTACCCAAAAGCGCGGCACTTGCGCGGGCAAGCTGAATACTGAAAACAGCCGCGGGTTCGCTAAATAACGATGCGTCCCCGCACCGATTCACCCCGCGACCGCTGCCGTATCCCGCTAGCCAGATTCAAAATGCCTCCCAGCGAGCGAAGGTAGACACGCACGTCACAACATCGGCGTCGACAAGGTGCTCAAATGGATACTCCCCTGGGTCTTGCTCTGCTGTCGTTTTGCTTTCGCCCGTCACCGACACTGCTGCAACACCCTGTTATTGAAGAGCGTCAAGTATGATTCAACCATTTCGCGTGAGTAAACCGGATCCACGGGAAACTTGTGCCAAATAGTGCGCAAGCTGAAGTAAGGTAAGTTCTTGACAGGTATTGAAATATACGAGAGCCATCGGGCTCGCGGTGCGGTTCTCGAGTATGACCGGTGTTGCATGGGGCTGCAGAGCAGCGGGCAAATTCGTAGACATCGCTGCGCCACGGGTTTATGTTTGACGGGGAATCCCTGGCGCTTCATAACGATAAAATGCAGATGAGGATGAATTCATGTCGATTATCAATTCCCGTGAATACAAAATGATGTTGCGAGCCAGCAAGTTCAACGGACCACCGGAGAAGCTGAGTGAGGCGGCTACGGCGCTGTGGCAGGATCTGGCATCGGTCATTTTGCCCAACGCGGTTGCCGTTAGCGGCATCGAAGATATCAGCCGCCGACGACGCCAGGTGCGCTTCTTCGACACCGACGACCACTGGTTACGTCAAAATGACTATGTGGTTCGAGAAAGGACGGATCTGGACAGCGAAGAGCGCCAGCTGACCCTGAAGTTCAGACATCCCGATCGATTCTATAGTCAGGATCGCTCGATGGAACCCGCAGAAGAGTTCAGCCACGACCTGAAATTCGAGGAGGACATCAAGCCCACTTTCCAATCGCTCTACAGCTATTCAAGCTGTATCCTTCTCAAGGAGAAGATCAGCATCGAAAACCTGGAGCAGATTGGCAAATTCTATCCCGGCCTCGAGAAGGCTGTGGACGAGTTTCCCAAAGAAGCCAGGCTGAACCAGGTTGGCGGGTTTACAGCTTTCGAAACGGTCATCAAGGGCACCAGCTTCCAGATTCGCAAGGACCCGGAGTTACTTGCCGTCTGCTCGCTGACACTATGGTATGCGGATGAGGCCGACGAAAAGCCGTTGGTTGCTGAATTCAGCTTCAAATATGAAGACGACAAGGAAAATTACAGCGGTAAAGCCACGAATCGTGCCTACAAAAGCTACCTGGCAATGCAGGATCAGCTGAAGTCGTGGATCGACAGTAAGTCGATGACCAAGACAGCCTATGTTTACTCATTGGCAAAATAGCTGGACAGGCTGCGCCTTTGGTCGTCGGCGCTGTGCCCCGGTAGAGCACCTAGCTGCCCCGCGCTCAGCCTGACTGCGGGCGCCGGAGGTGCCCGGGACGGGAGGGCTATCGTAAGCCCTGGTTCCCCTGACCTTGTTGATGCACGAGCCCGGTCTTGCTCCCGGCACAGACTGCAAAAGGGACGCAATCTTGCCAAGCAGGTCCGCTGGGTACTGGCTTATTTTCCGGTTTTGGTCCGGGTACCGACCCCGGTGACCAGGGATTTGCGTTTTACCCAAGCCCTATCGGTTTGGGCCAGGCTTATCACCCGGGAATCCCGGGGCGAGGTCTGGGACTTCAATAATACGGCGAAGGCCCGATCGGGGTCGAAATATGCCAGAGTGTCCGCAAAATCCGTAGCGTTACTATTGGCCACCAGCGCGCAACCACAGCCGGCTAGAAGTAAACGTTTCAAGCTGCCCATCATACTCCCCTTTACTATCGCTGCCTGTAATTATTAATGTAGTCAGCGACAAGGGGTCAATTGAGGCAGTAATGTCGACCACTTCACAGCAGTGACAGAAAAAATCGCGCAGCGGCGTCTTACGATTGCCCCGGCACTGGAAGCTGAACGGAAAGCTCCTTCGTGAAACCAGTGAATCGCACTTCCTCGATGTCCTGGTAGTTGCGAATGGCGATGACGCTGCATGGGGACGTCAATACAGTCGCCTGCATGCTGCCCTCCGCGGGCCCATCGAGCTCGACCTTTAGTATCAGGGCATCGAGCTCTCGCTGCCAATCGTAGGTATCAACCACAAGCCGATAGCCGGCGCTAGGCATCTGTCCTGCGGCAACAACGATCAGCAATTCCTCCGGCGCCAGGGCGGGATACTGGCTGGCTTTCGAACCGGGCCTGGTGGCATCGGGTAAAAAACGCCCGCCGCTGCCTTGCAGCGAATGCCACTGGGATTCACTCTCGATCAGGTAGGCAGCAGGCTGCTCCGCCCCGCAATGATCCAGCTGCAACACCTGCGTTAAACGCAGCCCGACGTCCTCCGGCAGCGGCTCACAACCTGACAGAGCAACCAACAACAGGAGGAACAAGCCCTTCCTGGCCGAGGCGCCTGCTGGCGCTTGAGATACTGCATGGTCAGCGCCATCCAATAATCGGTTCAATATCAATTCACGGGCCTCGTTGTATTGGGTTGGGGTCGCCCTGACCCTGTTTTTCTATATTGAAATTTGCCTCCGTAACCAGGTCAAAATCAAGGCCAATCGTATCGCGATCGAGCAGGATATCTTCCGGCCGGTCACGGGTCGGCCACGCTCCGCAGGTTTCGCCTGCACCGCAAATGAACAGGTCATTGTCGATATCAGAGCCCGCATAAATACGGTACGTTCCTCTCCCGACTGACTCGTCGAAGCTGTAACGGTAACGTCCCTCGGCATCACGTTCGGCTGTGGTTTGCAGGTCGCTTGCCTGGCTGGTCACGGCACGCAGCAGGATATAGACCTGCCCCGGATTGCCAATCCCCGCCTGCTGCCTAATGACCTGCATATAAACGGGCACCTCCAGGCTCGTGTTATTTGCCAACTGGACGACGATTTTACCCTGGTGAATGGCTGTATCCAGTTCGCCGGGGTCGACCTGCACAATGTAGTCCCCGGTACCGTCGACAGCGACATTATTGCCCGGCGCAATGTCGATCCAGGCCTGGTCTCCATTCACGGCGATGATAGCCGGGGCGTCATCGCCCTGGGCGCTGAGTTGAAGGACTTTCAGCGATTCCCCGGCGGCAAAATCCAGCACAGTGGGATTAGCGGTGATTACTCCGGGTTGGCTTCCTCCACCCAGCGCCTGGGCAGCCTGTACCGCCTTGAGAGCATTGATTTTTCCGAAGCCAAAATCATCATCCCGACCCGGCGCACCGAGATCGGTAACAGCCGTGCCGTTGGCGATAGCCTGATCGAAGTTCGCCGGGGTCAAGGCCGGAAACACCGCTTTCATCAGTGCCGCGACGCCGGCAACGTGCGGCGCCGCCATCGATGTGCCGCTTGACCAGCCATAGCGAAACTCGATGCTTCCCGACGAGTCGTCTCCCAGAAGGCTGAGAATGCGATCTGCGTAACCGTCCGCATCGCGGTCGATGTCATCGCCTCCCGGAGCTGAGACATCGATATAGGGACCGAAATTGGAATAGGAGGCCAATTCCGAGCCTGAAGTGACTGCGCTTACCGCGACCACACCGTCGTAGGCCGCCGGGTAAAACCTTGACGAACTGGCGTTGTTGCCCGCCGCCGCGATGAAGATAACGCCTGCACTTCGGGCTTCATTGATGGTGTCTGCGAGGGACTGGCTGTAGCAAGCAAGGCAACCAAGACTCAGGTTGATGATGTCTGCGCGGCGAGCAGGAAGACGGCCACTGTTATTCGGCAATCCGGCGGCGTAGCGAATGCCCTGTACCAGATCGTAGCCGGACCCACCGCCAATGCCAAGAACCCTGATTGGCATGATTTGGGCTCCCCATGAAATACCCGCCACTCCATTGGTGTTATTACTGAGTGCGGCGACAGTACCTGCCACGTGGGTGCCATGGAAACTGCTTTGCGACGATGGCCCTTCGCGATCGCCAACGTCATCGGGGTTGGGGTCAATTCCATCACCGTCGCCGGCAACAGCCGGATCGAGGATAAAATCGTAGCCAGCGACAGTCTTATTCACCAGGTCGGGGTGCCCGAGAAGCACGCCACTGTCGATTACTGCCACCACAACGGGCTCAGTCGCAGTTGAACCGGTAGAGACGTTCCAGGCATCCGGCAGGTTAATGAATGGATAGTGCCACTGCAAACTGTAGTAAAAATCATTGGGTACAGCGCTGGGGCGTATCCGGTAATTCGGCTCGGCGTAGGCGACATCTCCCCGCTTTCTCAAAGCCTTGACCAGGGCCAGGGTGAGGTATTTTGAATTCTCCAGGGGCAGCGGCTGCGTTTCCTGAGAGGCCATTGCCAGGCTTGTAGCGGGATAATGGATTGTCGCGCCCCCATCCGTCAGTTGCTCGAGCAACTCGCGACAATGCCGGCTAGACGCCAGTTGGGCCAACTGCAGGTCGCCAGATACGATGGAGCGAAGCGCCGGTTGAGCCCCTAGCAGGCCCGGGGTGTCGACCCCCGCGCTTTGGCCAGCATATCGATTCGCATGATATCCCAGCATGACCTGGTTGGGGACAAAGTCCACCGAGGCACTGTTGTTGGCGATCCGGCCTGAGGTAAAGTCATTGCCAACCCGAAGCACATATTTGGTCGCGCCCTGATTCGCTCTCAGCATGATATAAGCGGTTCCGGAGGCCGGCACCACGACGTTTTCAAATTCTGCGTCGTCGGCGTCGGAGAAAGCCAGAAGCTGGTTATTCTGGTCGAACAGAAACAGGTCGATATCGTGGGCAGTCGGGTCGTCCCTGTCGAAGTCAGCCAGTTGCAGGGAGACAAGCTGCCCCTCGAGCAATTCAATGCGGTAAAAATCAAAGGTATCACCACGATCGGCAAAGCGATCACCCGCGACACCGGTAGCGTCGCTGCTGACAAATCCGTTGCTGATCGCCGGGTTGGGCAAGGCCTGGGCGAACAGCGCGCTGTCGTTGGGGATATAGGGCGCGGCGGGGTCATTGACGTCACTGTCGGTGACGATATTGCCCGCAACCCT
>JAHEGP010000194.1 GCA_024645065.1 Cellvibrionales bacterium
CAGGCCATACGCCAGGCGCAGCAATGTAATCGGGTGCTGGGGCTGGCCCGCGTGCTCTGATAAAATGCCTATGTGGGTCGCTGCCATGGGGCAGTCGCTGGAAAAATAGTTTGCCTGCTGCTGGTCGACCTTACGCACGACCGGCGTCGCTATCTTGACCGATTTGGCGTGGGTCTCCTTGCGCACCGCATAGGTGCCATCGTGCCCCGAACAACGTTCTATCGGCTGCACCTGGGTCCCCGGCACCAAATTCAAAATGTCCCGGGCTTTCATGCCGATATTCTGCACTCGCAGGTGGCAGGCGACCTGGTAGGAGATATCTCCCAACTCGGCCCTGAAATCGGTATTCAACGCAGCCCCTTTGTGCCGCAACCAGAGGTACTCGAAAGGATCATAGAACGCCTGCTGAACCTTGATGACGTCCGGGTCATCGGGAAACATCAGTGGCAGCTCCTGTTTGTACATCAATACGCAGGACGGCACCAACGCGGTGAGGTCATAGCCCTGGTCAACCAGCGCTGCCAGCACCGGTATATTGGCCTGCTTGGCCCGCTCTACCGATTCCAGGTCGCCCAGTTCCAGTTTAGGCATGCCACAGCACTGCTCCTTGGGCACCATTTCGATCCGGATATCGTTGTGCTGAAATACCTGAAATATGTCGGTTCCAAGTTGGGGACTGTTGTAATTGCCATAGCAGGTTGCGTACAAAGCCACTTTCCCGGTGGTTTCCCCCACGGCGTTGGGCGCCGAATTACGCTCCATGCCTTTCACTCGCTTGCGCAGGGTCTTGCTGTGGTACTGCGGTACCGGCGCGTCCGGGTGCACGCCCATGGAGTCCAGCAGCTTGCGGAACCTGCTGTTTTGATTGAGCTTGTTGACCGTTACATCGACCAGGGGAATGGATGCCAGGGCAGCCACCTTGTCGGTGCTGGTCAACACCCTGTCGCGCAGCGACGCCCCTTCCTCCCGGAACTTGACCGCTTTGGCCCGTAACATCAGGTGCGGGAAATCAACGTTCCACTCGTGGGGGGGGACATAGGGACACTTGCTCATGTAACACATGTCGCACAGGTAGCACTGCTCGACCACCTTGCCATAATCTCCCTTGGCGACCCCATCTACCTCCATGGTTTCGGATTCGTCGACCAGATCGAATAACGTGGGAAAGGCGTCACAGAGGCTGACACAGCGTCGGCAGCCGTGGCAGATGTCGAAAACGCGCTCCAGCTCTCCGTTCAGCTCGTCACGATCGTAGAACGAGGGCGACCGCCAATCGATGGCGTGTCGCGTTGGTGCTTCAAGGCTTCCCTCTCGACTCATTCATCTTCTCCCGCATCCCTCTGCCGGCAGGTGTCGACAGAATTTCCAAGCCTTTGGGCCATGCCCTCGGGTAGTATGAGCGACGTTGCTAACTATTGGCAGGGGTCCATGAGCAACTCCCGGTCGCGCCGCAGCCAGACCGGGTACGGTGCGTCACCCGGGGCTACCAGCCCCCTGGTGACGCCCCGACCCTGCTTTAACAAACAACGTTAGTACCGGCTCAGCTCAAGCGTCCAGGCCGTCCAGCGCTTTCTGGAAGCGATTGGCATGGCTACGCTCTGCTTTCGCCAGAGTCTCGAACCAGTCGGCGATTTCGTCGAAGTTTTCGTCGCGAGCGGTCTTGGCCATTCCGGGGTACATGTCGGTGTACTCATGGGTTTCCCCGGCGATCGCTGCTTTCAGGTTGTCGCTGGTGCCACCAATCGGCAGGCCGGTAGCCGGATCCCCGGTTTGCTCCAGGTATTCCAGGTGACCGTGGGCATGCCCGGTTTCCCCTTCAGCGGTCGACCGAAACACCGCAGCCACGTCATTGTAGCCTTCGACGTCGGCCTTGGCGGCAAAGTAAAGATAGCGGCGATTCGCCTGGGACTCACCGGCAAAGGCGTCTTTGAGATTTTGCTCGGTTTTGGAATCTTTCAGTGACATACAACTCTCCTTGGTCTTTATCGGTTGAGCGGTGCAATTTTGCTCTTGTTGGCTCCGTCTTTCATGAGCTTGCCCATAGGCTAAGCTCCTCGATACAATCTGTACAATGAATTTTTTGCTTGATATCAATCGGTTTTTTCGATGGCTCATTTGCCCACGCTCAAACAGCTCAAATACCTCTGCGCGCTAGCCAGGTCCCGCCATTTCGGTAATGCGGCAAAGGCCTGCCACGTATCCCAATCAACCCTGAGCGCCGGCATTCTGGAACTCGAGGACAACCTTGGCGCCGTGCTGGTCGAACGCAGTAGCAAGCGAGTCATGCTCACTCCCCTGGGGGAGGAATTTGTTGAGCGCAGCCAGGCCGTGCTCAACGAGGTTGAGGACCTGCTGGGGCTTTGCGAGGCTTCCGGGGAACCCTTCAGCGGCAAGATACGACTGGGGGTCATTCCGACGATAGCCCCCTTCATGCTGCCGGGACTACTCAACAACCTGCGAAAAAGGCACCCGCGATTCCAGTTGTTTATTCGCGAGGACCTGAGCTCCAACCTGGTCGATGCGCTGAATATGGGTGAACTGGACATCCTGCTACTGGCGCTGCCCTACCCCATGGAGGGCGTCGAGGAAATGCCCCTGTTCGACGAGCGCTTCCTGCTGTGTTATCCCCGGGATCACCCTCTGGGTGAACGCCGGGTATTGCACACCAGCGACCTGCAGGGCCACGACCTTCTGCTGCTGGAGGATGGCCACTGCCTGCGAGATCACGCGCTGCAGGCCTGCAAGCTGAAAAGCAAGCAGATTTCTGTGGCCTACTCGGCAACCAGCCTCAATACCATCGTGCAAATGGTCGCCAACTACATTGGCATCACCCTGTTACCGGAAATGGCCTTGGACGCGCGCATTTTAAGTGGCACCCAGGCCCGCACCCGGCCCTTCAGCGAGGCCGGTGTGAGCCGCACCATTGGTCTCGCCTGGCGCCGGAAAACCCCGCGCAGCAGGGAATATCGGGCGCTGGGCGAGTTCATCCAGACCCAGCGCCGGAAATCTGTCGCGAAATCATCGTCACTGGCTTCAGCCACCTGAAAGCCGTGCCCAGGCCTAGTTGGATACCTCCACTACCGTCAGTGCCGGGTCCCGTCATCGGTAAACTCAACCGCCAGGATAAACGAAGCACCGTAATTCATCAGATAACCCTCTTCGGTGAGATCAGTGCTGGGATTCACTACCTGGCGTTAGCTCAGTTGCTGGCAGAGGCCAAACTTTATGCCCGCGTTAGAATACCAGTGCTGCAAGTTTTCCATTAAACTCTTGCGGCTTCAACTACAGGGGCAAACGCCAGAGATGAAGACATTTTCGCTAGTCGGCGCCGTCATTGGGCTGGCCGTCATCATGACGGGCTGCAACCAGGGCAAGGCAGTAAAAGAGGACCAGGGCATGGCAATAATCAAGGTAGAGGCGTTTTACCGGGAGCGCATGTTGGTACCGCCGGAGACCGTGCTCCATGTCACCCTTTCGGACGTCAGCAAAATGGACGTCGCGGCGACCCTGATCAGTGAAGTCAAACGCGAGAACCCCGGTGCGCCACCCTATCGGGTCGAACTGACCTACGCCCCCGGCAAAATAGATGAGCGCATGCGCTATGCCGTGCGCGCCTCGTTGCGCGCAAACGGAAAATTGCTGTTTACCACCACCGAATTTGTCGATGCCTTTGCCAGGGACGACAACGCAACGGTTGAGGTGTTGATGCATCGCGTGCCGTAGAGGCACCCGGTCAGGCAGCTTCAACTCGACTGTCGCGGGGAGGCGATGCCCTCACCGGTTCCAGTCCGGCACCACATGCCCGACCGGGATGGTATCCGGGTCGGGGGCGCCGCTTGCCCCAGGCTGTTGCAACGGCGAACCCGGGGACCGGCCTATTCCATGCCTGCAAGCCACCAGCAGGAAAACCGTCCAAACGAGGTAGGCAAGCTGATTACCCAGCGTTGACTCCGCCAGGCCTACCAGCAGCAGCGCCACCATGCTCCAGACCAGGCCATGAGCTTCGTTCTGGCCCGCCTCGGAGGCAGTGTTAAAGCGCCGCCTGGGCCACAGGCAATAACAAACCAGTAACCCAAATCCAATGAGAGCCGGAATGCCAAACGCTGCCGCCAGCTGCAGGTACACATTGTAAACATTGTCGATGGCCCCGTTGCCAACCAGTGGCGAGTTAGCAACATGCTCCAGTCCATGGCCCCAGGGCGTTAACCGCGACGCCAGGAGAGTCCCGAGCAGTTGCGCAAAGTCTTGCATCGAGGCCGGCATGCCCTGCAGATCCATCGCCGAGCTTGCAAGGGTTTTATAGACGACCATCGCCAGTGCCGCGAGTGCGGCCAGGGTGAAACCCAGCGTCCCTGCGACAAGGCTGGCTTTACCAACCCGGTGCTTCGAGAGCGCGAATAGCAGATACAATCCGCCGCTCAGCAACAGCGCAATCAGGCCAATGCGGGAGCGAGTAGCCAGCAGCAACAAAAAGCCGCCCAACACGACGGATAATGCCAGTAAGCCAAACCCCCTGCCGCCCAGCGTGGCCCGATTCATCACTGCAACCGGAATGACGGCAAGCAGGTAAATCGCCAGGGTCGCAGAGCCGGAAAAAAGTGCTCGCGGTTCATGCCGAAATTGCCAACTGTCAGTCGAGGCAAGCAGCAGTTCAAGCAGACCCCAGAGCACTACGCAGAATCCGGTCACGATCATCGACCGAAGCAGCAGAGTGACATGGCGAGCAAGCGTTGGTCTGATGCTGGCAAGGAATAGCGCCAGGCACAAGCCCAGGAAAAAACCACGCACCAGGCGCAATTCCGCCACCCCATTTCCTGCCAGCCACTGGCTGAAGACGCCGGGCAGCAAGGTCAAAAAAAACAGTGCATACAGCTTTAACGGAGTTGAGTCCAGCCTGACCCGACGATTATTCGCGATAAGCCAGACCGCAAAATAGCAGAGTAAAGCGGCCTCGATATTGTACAAATAGGGAGCGCTGACAAAGCCGGGCGCGTTGACCAGCGGTCCCATCCCAACCAGCAAAAAAAGCAGCGGGTCAGGCCTTCCCTTGCTACCCAGATAACACAGCAGACACAGCGCACTCACAATTATCAGCCCAGGCTTCGATACCGAAACGTAAATGCCCTGCAGCAGCAGCGCCAGGCACAGAATACCCAGGACAATACCGCAAACCCGGGCAAGAGCCTCGCCGCCTGCTTCTGCCGTGCCAGGGTTGTGAATTTTATCGGCCGTGCAATCGCCAGCACCGGACTGACGCCCCGGAATCCAGAGGGCAAGGCCAATACCTGCGGCGCCAAAGCCAACGTCCAGCACAAAATCGATGG
The DNA here is from genome assembly GCA_024645065.1 of Cellvibrionales bacterium. Taxonomy (GTDB): domain Bacteria; phylum Pseudomonadota; class Gammaproteobacteria; order Pseudomonadales; family JAHEGP01; genus JAHEGP01. Next base: position 5,325 of record JAHEGP010000194.1, read on the forward strand.
ACGGTGGCCGAATATATTCGACGCTGGATTTGGCGAATATGTCGACCAATTCCTTGAGCAGGATCAGTGCAGCGGTGACGTAAACGCTTTTTCTGACCCCGATGAAACGTCGCAACGCGACAACCAGGGCAAATGCCACCACCAGGTGAAGGACTATATCGATGCCAACACCATACACCTGGATGCTGCTCAGATCGTACAGCGCGTTGCGAATTGTCCGTAGCAAGTCGAGCAACAGTTTACCCTTACCACTTACTGTGAGCTGTGCGAAAAGCCTGCCGACCTGCGCGTGGAGGCAGCGCCCCGGCTTCCCCGAACCATCCGATATAAAGTGGGTCCATCAGCCGGTCCAGCGGGCTCGCCACTCCGGCATTGCGCGACCGGTCAACTCCTCGAAAAGGGCGATATCCGGCTCGAGATCCCGATACAAGCTTTGTTCAATCTCCGTCGAAAAGCTTGGCTTCCTCGGCAGCTTTACACTGATGTAGCGGCTTAGAAAACGGCGTAGCGCTGGCGGAGAATAGGCCAGCAGGTTATCGACATAATAAATTGGCGACAGTTTGCCCCGGTTACTTCCTGTCGAACTATTTCGGGCTGAAACCTGGGCCGCAATGGACTCCAGGCCGAGAAAATCGAACACCTTTTTCATGGTATTCTCGGGGTCCTGCGCGTACTCGTCAAAATAAAGCACCAGCAACTGCTCCGCGGGGAAGACTTCAAGATATTTCTTTAACGTGTAGCCATAGCGGGAGCGGTTAAGATACTCCTC
>JAHEGP010000195.1 GCA_024645065.1 Cellvibrionales bacterium
AGATGCTCCAATCCATCGTTGCAGCCTTTGAAAAGGGCGCGCCATTTCCTGCAGGCTACGCCTTGACTTGAATCATCTGGTAAGCTCTGCATGCGACAATATCACCTGGAAAGAGTACTAGCTGCCCAACGCGAATGCCTGTCTGCCAGAATCAGGATGCTTCAGATTAGCCGGTCCCTTGCCGCAACAGGATGGTAAGCAATTCAGTGACTAAAACCTGCCGACAGCATGCGGTGAAACTATTTCTGCTGGCGTTATCGGTGACGGCAGGTCTTGCCAATGCAGAGCAGCAACAAACTCGCCACGATATCTTTATCGGGGGTGACTTGGCCGCCGGGGTAGACCTGATCAACGGTGAAATTCGGGGCCATGAGATTCGCACCGAATCGCTTGGCGAAGACGCCTGGGGTCGGCCCGGTTTTGAAATCCGCGGGCTTGATATCGACATTTCCGAACTGGACCTCTCCCAGGTGCACATTCGGATGGTGGCTGAGGGAGACAGTAGCAACAAGCCCAGCTATGCGGATGTCGGCGTGCTAACCAGCAGGGGGCCGGGTTTTACCATCAATCAGTTTCCCTTTCGCTCCTATCGCAAAAATGACCCCGATTACATGATGCGATCGGCGGATCACTCGCCGGGTTACGCTCGCCGGCCATCCGGGAGCGACTACGGCAGTATCACCGGTTTGACGATCAAGACCTCCGGGGGCTTCAGCATGCGGCTGAGCGCCGTACAGGTCTTGATAGACGCTTCCAGGCCCGACAAATACCCGGATGATCCGGTACCCGACCCGGGTTGGCGCGGGGGAAAAATTTCCACCGTATTCGCGATTCCCCCGTCAGAGCGGGTTTTTCTCAACGAGCTCGACAGCCCGTTGCGCGAGGGGAATTCGGTTTGGCAAAACAATCGCATACAGTTGAGCGGCGCCGCCAATGAGACCGTTGCATTCCAGTTGCTGCTGCAGGCGGAAGAGGGCGCCAGCGGATTGAACGACGTCGACATAAAATTCAGTGGCCTGTCCAACGGGTCAATTCGGATTGACAATGCAAGGCTGGCAAATCCGTCAGATCCCTACGACTATGTCGGGCGTTCCATCCAGCTCTATCGCAGCCGCTACATACTCTACGATCATCACGGCCAGCATGGGGGTTCCCCCGGGGCGGCAAAAACGGTGGGCAAATATATCCCTGAAATCCAGATTCCCTTCGAGGCTGAGTGGGGCGGGGCGCCGTTTTCGATTTTCCCGGGACAGTCCCAGGCGGTATGGATCGACATCTATATCCCGCGTGGCACGCCGGCGGGATTTTACCAGGGCCAGGTCGAGGTGGTGCTCGCGGGGGAAATTGTCAGTAAGGTGCCGGTTGAATTGACGGTTCATGACTTCGAGCTGCCCAATCGGCCTGCCAATATTGGGCTGATGTTCGCGAGTGTGTCTGGCAAGCATGGCGCCCGGACCGCAGGGGAAAAACTGGCGCTCGAAAAGACCTATCGCCAGTTTTTTCGTCGCCATCATGGCGGCATGTTTCGGGGCGTCAAAAATGCCGCCGGCCTGAGTCCACAGCAGTGGCGACTGCGGGGCGGTGATATCTATACGCCGGCCCAGGGTTATGAGGGGCCGGGGCAGGGCCTTCCGACCCAGTATCTATTCCTGAAGATGTACGGCGGCGGCCTTAAGCCGTTTGGTGGGGCAGGTGTGTCGGGGAGTGAGGGGGATTGGCACCGGGGTTTGCTCGAATACAAAAAAATGGCGGACAAGTACGCGCCCGATGCAGTGCTTGCCTACTACGTCTGGGACGAGCCCGGGCATGCCTTCAAGGGGGGCTTGGCGCTTTCACCCAGTGGTTTAATACCCAGGTTGCACCCAGGGTCGATTCGTTCAATGCCCGTTATGATGCCGATATCAAGCTTTACTCGAGTATCGACGCAAAAGACGCCAGGGGGATGCCAGCGATGAATATTTACCGGGCCCTGACGCGGGAAGAGGCCCTGCAAATGGAGCGTGAGGGCGATATCAATTGTTCCTGGAACGGGCCGCAGGGCCTGGGGAATTTCGCATCGGCACTGAGGGTGGTGGGTTGGAAAGCTTTTTATAACCGGGCAAGCTTCTGGTGGATGTGGCACGCTACTGCCTATGACGACGGCTTCGATGTCTACCGTGACCCCTACAATTTCCGCAGCCCTTACGGAGAAGAGGGCGCCGGGGTAGGAATGTTCGTCTATCCGGGTACCGATATCTATGTCGAAAAACGTAATCCTGGGCTTGCGGGGCCGGTGCCCGGGAGCCGTTTTATGAATTGGCGCCAGGGTTTTGTCGATGCCCAGTACCTTGAGCTCGCCGCGCAGCGCAATCCCTCAGCGACCCTGGCGATCGCTGCGAAGTTGGTGTCAGGGGCGAAGCTCAACAGTGGGCTACCCGGTGAACAAGCAAGCATCGGCTATCCCATCGGTGAGAAGCACTATGCCAACGCCCGTCGGCAACTGGTCGACATCATTACCCATGGAAGGGTCGGCAAGCCATAGGATTCCCTTGGAAATACAGGGTATTGAGTTGCCCAGGGTTTGGGTAGACCAAAACTTGCGACGGCGCAGGGATTTTGGCAATAATCAGGCCCGAATCGGTTTGATTGCTGTCAACTGCCCCGAAATGATCGGTTATTATCCCGACCTGGCAGACCCTCGAAACGAGTACTTGCGCAAAGTGCGCACGGTGCTGCGAGGAATCAGTGCTATCCCACGGCATCCCTGGGTGCTGAATCCCCTGCGAATGGGCATGTTTTCCTTCGAGGTCTGGAGTCACAAAATCATGCGCTGGGGCGTGCCCTGGTTCATGCTGTTGTTCCTGGTCGTGACCCTACTGCTGCAGGGGCAGGGGACACTGTATACCATCGCACTGATTGCCCAGATCCTGTTTTATGCGATAGCCCTGCTTGGCTGGAAGTTCGAGAAGTTCAGGGTTTACGCCCCTGTGCGAATCATTCTTTTTTTCGTCCAGAGTAATATCGCCATCGCCGACGCGACAATGCAGTACCTGACCGGGAAGCGTGTAGTCGTGTGGACTCCCTCCAAACGCTGACATATCGCCCCGGGGCAACGCTCCTCTAATGCCCCGGGGTCCCGCAGTTCTCTGGTCTTCGATCCCGTCTTTTTAGTCGTTGCTCGCTACCGTTGGCTGCGGGGGCAGGCGTAGCATCGAGGGCGCGGAGCCCGGTTTGTCGAGGCAATGGCGCAGGACCCCCGGTGCTATCATTAAAGGAGCTTTCACAGGATAAATGAAAAAACCATGAGTAAAGATCACTGGATTGTCTTTTTCGGCGAGGACTGGGGGCGACACCCCAGCACTGGCCAACACCTGGCAAAAGAGCTGGCCCGGCATCATCAGCTTATGTGGGTTAACTCGATGGGATTGCGGGCCCCCGAGTTTACCGTCAGCGATATCAAACGCGCTTTCTCAAAGCTAGGGCAGTTTGTCGCAAGCCTTGCGCGCAAGCCCGCGCAGCCAGATGAAAACGCGGCACCGGAAAATATCCATGTGGTTTCACCCATGGCGATACCGCTATTGAAATACGCCGTGGTCAGGCGTTTGAACCGTTTCCTGGTGATCAAGTACCTCAATAAAAAAATGCAGGAGCTGGGTGTAAGCAGGCCCTTGTTGATTACTTCCGCGGTGGAATCGGTGGATGTTATCGATGAGCTGGGCGCTGTCAGCAAAGCCTACTACTGTGCCGATGAGTACTCCGAGATTGCTGGACTCGATGGCGAACTGGTGATCGCCCTGGAGCGGGAACTACTGCAAAAAATCGATCTGGTGATTGCGACCTCGAGTCTTCTGCAACGCAGCAAAAGCCAGCTTCACCCCAGGGTGCAATACCTGCCCCACGGGGTCGATTACGCGCTTTTTTCTCAGGCACTGGAGGTGGGCGAGGTTCCACAGGAATTGAGCAATATCCCACGGCCAATCATTGGCTTCGTCGGGCTGCTCGGTGAGCATATCAACCGGGGCCTTATCGAAAGGCTTGCGGATGATATACCTGGCGCATCGATAGTGCTGGTTGGACCGGTTGAGGAGCACATAGCGGTGCCGGAGCGAAAAAATATATTCCATCTCGGCCCGAAACCCTATGCCAGCTTGCCTTCCTATCTGGCCCAATTCGCGGTTTGTACGATTCCCTACGCGTATTCCGACCGCAACAAGTTTGCCAACCCCACCAAGCTGCGCGAATACCTGGCCGCCGGGTGCCCGGTAGTCTCTACCCTGCAATCTGAAGCTGGCAAGCTGGAAGATTATGTTGAGTTTGCTGACGACGAAGATGAATTCGTCAGCGCCGTGCAGCGAGTGATTGAACACGGGGCCGGGAAAACCCGCGCTGAACTTTCCGAATCGATGCGGGAGAATTCATGGCAGGCGAGGGCCGACACGCTGTTGGGAATGATGCAGGCAGACCTTGAACCGATACAAGATCAAGCCCGCAACAAGGAAGTTGCGGCTGGTGAGCCCCTTGCATGATACCTTTGTCAGGGGCCTGATCCAAAGGACCCATTAACCGCCATATCTCACCGATTCGGCAATCGCTTTTTCGGCGTGCTGTTATTGTAGCGTAGGGCGCCTATTTGGTTTCTCGCCGGATCTTGCACGCGGTACGAAATCTTCCTCCTGCGGCCATAGCTACGGCTATGCCCTTAGTCGGAAAATCCCGCACCGCGCACAATCTCTCGCCGAGAATTCCAAATATCGGTGAGATATGGCGGTTAAGCCGGCGCCGTTCGGTGCCTGCTGGTAGCAGTTGAAAAAATTTTGGCTGGTGAGCTGTTCAGAGCGCCGAAATATCCGACCCATCGAGGCTGACCTTGCTTATCATCAAGCGGGACCAGGTTTTGCTGTCAATGACCGCAAGAAGCTTGACCGGCAGGTAGGCGTGTTTTTTTGAGAACCAGATGAACACACGGGCGTTGTTTTCCTCGATTGCCGATGCCTGGTTCACAATCGATGATTCACTACCCTTTCCCGGCAGCGCCTTCCCCCCGGGTGCGCGCGCGTCAGCGTCGTCAATCGAAACGATAGTGCTGGAGTCAACCCGAAGCAGGTCGTTCAAGGCGCTCTCTGTGGCTTGGAAATCCCCGCTCCGTTGTTTGTCAGCATCTCCCTGCCTGAAGGCGATGAGTTGGTCAACCAACTGTTCAATCGCACCAAGGTCCCGGGTTGAATCGGCCGCGCTCGAACGCTGTTTGTGTTCGCCTTTCAGTAACTCGTATATCACGGTAGCGACGCTACCCATCGGTGTTTGCAGGTCTGCCTCACTGACGTACCTGAACATGAAATCATCATCGATACGTTTCTTACTGGTCGCGGTATAGGTTCTGGTGCCGATATCGGGACCACTGTCAAGCAAGTCTGCACGTAACTGAAGCAGAATGATTCCCTGGTCCAATGTGCCGGGGTCGATAGCGTATTCGTACCATTTATCCTTGTAGAGCGATTTCACTTCTCCAGTGCCATCTTGGTGCCACTTGAACTCCTGGCTGAAGGACGTGGTATGCAGGGGAATCACGCCGAAGAGGTTGGCTTTTCTGGCATAGTCCAGTGTTTGATAGCCATTGTCAGGAAGGATGGAAAAATCACTGGAATCTACGATTGAGCCATACAAGCCGTAGACGAAACCGGCAATTTTCGTCTCGAAGTTCCAGTGTTCAGCCCGCTCTTGCCATTGCAGCTTTTGCGCAACGCTAACATTTACATTAAGTCCTGCAACGCTGGTTTCGGTCGAGAAATCGACGCTAAAAGCCGCGAACTTACCTTCACGATAAAAGCAATCAAGCCGGTTGCTGTCACAGGCTATTGCCGGTGACACCAGCCAGGACAACATGGTAGCCGCCGAAAAAAGGCTTGCCACCCTTGGTAAATAGCCGCGTGTTCCCACTTTCATAGCCAAACTTTCCCCAATGCGAGGGGGCACTGAAACATAGACGTTACAGTAGTGCAAGTTGAAGATTTCGCCAGTCGAGTGACAGGCTGCAGGGTTCAATCCAATAGCAAAAAGGGTATCGGGCAGCAGGCGATGATGGCGCCATT